>DATCTA010000052.1:0-4520 GCA_036568165.1 Sulfurovum sp. | reverse complement strand
TCTTCCTAGGGAAACTCCCTAGAGCAGATCTTATTTGAATAGATCTTCCAGTGCCGAAGTATCTGTTGTTTTTGTTGTTTCCATATTCTCTGTGGCTTCAGGTTGTCTTTCAGTAACCCCTTCGATCTCGTTAAGTTCTATGGTGTACCCTGTAAGCATAGAGGCTAAACGGATATTGATCCCCGATTTACCTATCGCCTTTGCTTTTTGATCACTGGTGATGTTCACTACAGCCTTTTTTGCATCTGCATCGACTTTGATACTTTGTGAGATCGCCGGGCTCAACGCACGCGTGATGAAGATTTCAGGGATAGGAGAGTATTCGATACAGTCTATATTTTCACCGTTAAGCTCAGCACTTACCGCATTGATACGTACCCCTTTGACACCGACAGCCGCTCCGATAGGATCCACATTCGTTTGATCTGTTTTAAGTGCTATTTTTGCTCTTTCTCCAGGAATTCTTGCGGCTGCTACGATTTCAACGACGCCATCCGCGATCTCAGGTACCTCGTTTTCCATCAGGGCTTCCAGAAATTTTGGCGAAGTTCTTGTCAACTCAAGGAAAAGACCGAACTCAGGATCAACACTCACATATCTAAGAAGTGCACGGATCGTATCTCCACGTCTGAATTTTTCACCTTTTATACGGTTTCTAAGTGTCAAAATACCTTTAAGTTCACCGATCTCAACATGTGTGTTGTCATCTGCATCAACACGGTTTACAGAACCCAGCATCACCGTACCGACCTGCTCTTTATATTTTTCAAAAAGATCCTGCTCTACACGTCTTTGTACATGGTATTCGAGTTCTCTGAAGAGGTTTGCAGAAGCGGTACGGCCATGGTTTTCTAAAATGAACTCTTCTTTGAGCTGATCTCCAAGTTCCAATGAATCGTCGAATTCCTTGGCTTCAGAAAGAGAGATGAAACTGTCTGATTCGATTTTTTTTGTGTTTCCCTCTTTACCGACTTCAACAAAAAGCTGTTCATCATCATCTGCTACAACCGTAATGACCTTGTTGACAGTGTAAGTTTTTCTGTCTGGCTCGATGATCACTTCAAATGTACTCGTAGAACTTGTCAGTTTCTTCGCAGTATTTATCAAAGCTTCTTTAAAAGCTTCTATAGCATGTTCTTTAGAGATGCTTTTTTCATGTGCTATAGCTTCTATAATGTCTAATATTTTTTCCATGATGATTCCTATTTATTTGTTTGTTGATAATCAATTCACTATACCTCGCTACAAGAGGTAACATAACAGTGTTAATAACGTCTTGGAGAGATGTTGTTTTTGAAGATAAGAATTATATCTAATCAAAGCTTTACTCAAAATAAAGTATAATTTATGAAATTGAGTCTGAATAACACATAAGATAATAAAGGGTATAGGTATATGAAACTAAAACTTGCTAGAACAACACTTAAAGCAAAACCAAAAACGATTGAGTTGAACAAATTAGAAGAAGAACTAGCGAACAGATCTATATTTTATTTTGATAAAGACAACTCTCATAAAGAACTAAAAGAGCTGATAGAGTATTTTGAAGAAAAAGGTTTCTCGGTATATATGAGGGAAGTGAAGTACGGACTTGATGATAACGAGTATATCTATGAGGTGCATATCATCGCCTAAAACAAGAAAGATTCCGTTTTAGCGAACTGCTAAACTTGGCTTATGCCAGTATTATTTTCGGGCTCTTTTCCCGAAATTTCCTACCAGAAAGACAAATCATTGAGTAAAAAATTATTTATAGAAACATTGGGTTGTGCTATGAATGTCCGCGATAGCGAACATATGATTGCAGAACTGAATCAAAAAGAACCGTACGAGATCACTGAAGACATAAAAGAAGCAGATCTCATCATCATCAATACCTGTTCGGTTAGAGAAAAGCCGGTGGCCAAACTCTTCTCTGAGATCGGTGTATTTAACAAGCATAAAAAACCCACTGCTAAAATAGGTGTAACGGGATGTACAGCTTCACATTTGGGAGATGAGATCATCAAGCGTGCACCTTCAGTAGACTTTGTACTGGGTGCAAGAAATGTATCTAAGATCACGCAGGTGGTCGATAAAAAACATGCGGTAGAGGTGAGTACGGACTTTGATGAAAGTACCTATGCCTTCGGCGAGTACAGAACAAATCCTTTTAAAGCCATGGTAAATATCTCTATAGGGTGTGATAAGTCCTGTACATTCTGTATCGTACCTGCAACACGTGGAGAGGAGATATCTATCCCTTCAGACCTTATCGTGCAGGAGATCAAAAAAGCAGTGGCAACTGGAGCAAAGGAAGTAATGCTTCTAGGACAGAATGTCAACAACTACGGCAGACGTTTCAGTGCTGCTGAAGAGAGTTGTGATTTTACGCAACTGCTGCAAAAGATATCCAAGATAGAGGGTCTTGAACGTATACGATTCACCTCTCCGCATCCTTTGCATATGGATGATGCTTTCCTCCAGGAATTCGCATCCAATCCTAAGATATGCAAACAGATACATGTGCCTCTGCAGAGTGGCTCTACTGCTATTTTAAAAGATATGAAAAGAGGCTATACCAAAGAGAATTTCCTCAACCGCTGTGAGAAGATCCGAACGCTTTGCCCCGAAGCAACGATCTCGACAGATATCATTGTGGGATTCCCTGGTGAAAGCGATGAGGATTTTGAAGATACGATGGATGTACTTGAGAAGGTACGTTTTGAGCAGATGTTCTCTTTCAAGTACTCTCCTCGTCCGCATACTGAAGCAGCAGAGTTTGCCAACCAGGTTGACAGTGATATCGCAGGTGCACGGTTGACACGTCTTCAGGATCGGCATACCCAGATCCTTGATGAAGTCATGGATGCCCAACTGGGTACGATACACAAGGTCTACTTTGATGAACTTAAACCGGGCGGAAGGGTTTCTGGACGTTCAGATGACGGCAAGCTCTTTTTTGTGCAGGGAAGTGAAGAGCTTTTGGGTAAAATAGTGGATGTCAAAGTGACTAAAACTTCCCGTGGTGCTCTTGACGGAGTACTTGTCTAGGATAAAAAATGCTAAAAAACCTATCAAGAAGTATCGCCCAGGTCATACTGCCTCCGCTTGGCTATCTTCTGATGCGTTTTTTCTGGTATACCTCTAAAAAGAACTTTCATGTCTCTGGTAATATCACTCAAGAACAGTCAATCGTTGTCTGTTGGCACGGGGAACTTCTGATGTCGCCTCAAGCCTATCGCCATTTTCACAAAAAACATTCAGCTTCAGGCATTATCTCCAGGCATTTTGATGGGGAGATGATCGCCAGGGTTCTGATGTATTTTTCTATCTCTCCCTTAAGAGGTTCCAGTAGCAAAGGGGCAAAGCAGGTACTTCTGGAAGCGTTCAGGGCAATTAAGAAAGGAGATGACCTTTTGGTCACACCTGACGGACCCAGAGGACCGCGCCACAGTATCAGTGACGGGGCCATAGCCTTGGCGCATAAGGCAAATGCACCTGTATTGACAGTGAACTATGTACCAAACTCCTATTGGCAGCTTGGAAGCTGGGACAGGTTTGTCATACCAAAACCTTTCAGCACGATCGATTTTTACCTGGAATATGTCTCTCTTGAAGGGATGGAAATGGATGAAGCCAGAACATTTCTTCGAGAGAAGATGCTAAAGCATACGGTACACTAAAAGATGAAAGCTAAACTTCAAGATGCATCTGAGGAGTTTTTGAATTATCTTTTTGATGTAAGGGGATACTCTGAAACCTCGATAGTGACCTATGAGATCGCATTGAGACAGATGCTTGAGGTGAGCAATGTCTACAAGGAAGATGGGTTTATTGTTTTAGATATCACTCCCTATCGTCTCAAAATCGTCAAAAACCATAAAAAAACCATTGTGAAAAAACTCTCGGCCATACACTCTTTTTCAAAATACCTGGAAGATCAGTGCCATATGCATATCAGACTGATAGGAGATGAGTCCATAAAGGTACCCCAGAGCCTTCCTAAGCCTGTCGAACAAAGATACATTGATGAGGTATTGCATCGTGCCAATTTGGAGGAGAAATTGCTTATCTCGATGCTTTACGGATTAGGGCTTCGTATATCCGAAGTGAGTATACTGAAACTTACAGATATCAAAGAGGGGTGGGTGCAGATACGCGGTAAAGGAAATAAGCAAAGAGAACTGCCTCTTTTAAAGAGTCTGCAGGAACTGATCGCTTTGTATATCAAAAGAGAGTCTCCAAAGAAGTATCTCTTTGAAAAGGGCAATGCACCCATGAACACCGCACAATTGCGCTATATCTTGACAAAGCTCTTTAAGGCACAGGGGCTCAAAGTAACACCCCATCAGCTACGGCACTCTTTTGCAACGCATTTGCTCAATAACGGAGCACGTATCGCTGATGTAAGTGAACTGCTTGGACATGAAACGATGGCCACTACGCAGGTCTATACTAAACTGGGATCAGTCAAAAAAATGCAGGAGTATATGAAGGCACACCCCTTGGCTGATATGAAACATCATCCAAATGGTGAT
>DATCTA010000051.1:0-5980 GCA_036568165.1 Sulfurovum sp. | reverse complement strand
CCTGAAGAGATACCGGCAACTTCACATGAAAAGAAAAATCCGCGTGTTGCGATCTTCATAGGGTGTCTGGCCAACTATAACTATACCAGTATCGGAGATAGTCTTGTGGAGGTACTCGCTAAGCTCAACATAGATATCTTCATACCTAAGAAACAGCTCTGCTGCGGTGCACCGGCCTACTTTACAGGAGACATGAGCTCTGTAGAATACATGACCAAGAAAAACATAGAGTATTTTGAAAGTTTTATGGATGAATGTGATGCAATGCTGATCCCTGAAGCCACCTGTTCTGCCATGGTAAAACATGACTGGCAGGTCTTCTTTCAAAACCATGATATGCCTGAATGGAAAGAGCGTGCCAAAAAAGTGGGTGAAAAGATCCACATGGCCACAGCATGGCTGCATGACAATACAGACCTGAAAACATTGCTGAAGGAAAAAGGTAAAAAATTTGATGAGCTGGTCACCTATCATGACCCTTGCCATGCTAGAAAAGTGCAGGGTATCTACCAGGAACCGCGAAATCTTTTGGCACCGAACTACCCGATGGTCGAGATGAGTGATCCTAACCGCTGCTGCGGATTTGGGGGTGTTACGATGCAAACTGAGAAATTTCACTTTGCCGAGGCGGCAGGCAAGCCAAAAGCAGCGATGATCAAAGAGACCAAAGCACACTATGTGAGTGCTGAGTGTTCTGCATGTAGAGTACAGCTGAGTGAAGCGATGAACAATGCAGAGGTTGAAACGATCTTCAAAAACCCTCTGGAACTTATCGCTGAAGCACTTAAAGATTGAAACTTTTAACACTTAATTCACTCAGAGGATTCAACTACCAAATCGGCAGGCATCTCCTGCCTTGATTATAAAGATATTCATTCCATCTTCATATCTGTACTCCAGTCCGCAACCAAGTTTTTCCAGAATATTATGTACGATATAAAGACCCAATCCGAAACCTGAACTTCTTTTCTCTTCCTGGGAAAAAGGTTCTACATAATATGAGAGTGGATGCTGCAGTTTGGGACCTTTGGAGCTGATCTCCAAACCATTTGCAACTGATGTGAGTGTTACGTGTTTGTCCTTGGAGTACTTGATACCATTATCCAGCAGGTTTTTTATAGCCAGTGAAAGCAGTTTGACATCTGTGGCCAAAGCGATATTTTTGACATCGATGGTTATATGGTCTTTGCTCATCATCAAAAGTTCTTTACTTCTTCGTATCACTTCATCAAGCATCACATACTCAAAGGTCGGTTCAAAACTTTGTGTCGTCACCCTTTCAACCTCTGCAAGCTCTGAGATGAGCTCATTCATCCGTTCAAAAGCACGTACAAGTATCTTTTTACTCGCTTCATCCTCCAGCATCTCAACAACAATACGCCCTTTGGTGATAGGGGTTTTAAGTTCATGCATCATATTGCGCATGAAAAGGTTCTTGGATGCACTCAGATTGTTGATATGTACAATGGCATCATCAAAACTTTTGGCGATCTTACCTATCTCATCATCATACAAATAGGTGACCCGTGTCTGCATGTCACCTTGTGCAAAGCGCTGGATCTGCCTATGCAGTTTTTTAAGTGGAGAGAGCTTTTTTAGAACAGCCAGATAAAGCACAAGAAGAAGACCGACAAGAAATATGGCCAAAGCGATAGCGATCTCAAAATAGTACTTCTCCGGCCTGTCATCCTGAAGTAAAAGATTATGTTCCATGCGCTGTACATAGATATAGTGCTCATCTTCGATTTCAAATACCCTTACCTGCCCCAGTGCGGAGCCGCCTGTAAAGATCGTTTCACCCTCATCTTGTATCTGTGTTTTGAGCTTTGTTTGAATATTTTCAGGCACCTCTTTTACACGGAGATCTCTATAGAGTTCATCCAAAGCTTCTTTGCCCGGGTTCAGTTGAAGTTTTGAAAGAAAAGTGATAGAGATAAGCTGGTAGCGTTTATATTCATCTATCTTTCGTCGGTCTTTATCCCAGGAGAGAAAAAGTATAAATGTAGAGATCAAGATCAAGATCGCTACAGAAAAGAGAATATGTATAAACGTGGTTACAGATAAGTTTCTCATACTCTATCGGTTAAAAGGTATCCCACACCGCGTATAGGTTTGATATAGACATTGTCAGGGTCTATCTTCGCGATCTTCTGTCTTATACGGGAGATGATCACATCGATATTTTTGATAGAACTGTCATCATCGATATGTTCACTCTCATACAGCAGCTGTTCTCTGGAAACCGAACCGTTCTTATGCTGTAGAAGCATCCCCAGGATATCATACTCTGCTGCAGTAAGCTCCAGGGATTTTCCTTTGAACCTGATCTCTCTTGCACTGGGGTCCGCTACAAAAAGTTCTTCTTTTTTCTCTTCTTTTTCTTCGACACTGTGCGTACGTCTGAGGATCGTTTTGATACGTGAGACAAGCTCTCTTGGATCATAAGGCTTTGGCATATAATCATCGGCTCCGCGTTCCATTCCAATCACCTTATCGGTAATGTCATCCCTTGCTGAAGAGATAATGATAGGGATGTTGCTTTTCTCACGTATCTTTGGAATGACCTCAAGTCCATCCATACCCGGAAGCGTCAGATCCAAAATAATAAGATCGAACTGGTGCTGCGTTAGAAGTGAAAGCCCAATATAAGGATCTTCAGCTCCTATCACTTCCATATCATACTTTGTAAGGTAATTTGTCAAGATGAGCGCTAATTCCGGATCATCTTCTATAATAAGTATCTTTATAATGATGTCTTCCTTATCTACTTGTCGGTAGTGATTTTACTTTGCTCTTTATGATTATAATCTATATATACTTTAGTAATTGCAATCAAAAACGAGGTGATCGCAGGACCCAATATCATTCCCCAAAAACCATAGGTACTCATCCCTGCGATGATCGAGAAGAATATCACGACCTCATTGATCTCGATCGTGCTTTTGAGCAGGTCCTCTTTGATCACCTTGATGATCACCGGTTTAACGAGCGTATCTGCGATGATGGAGATTACGATGATCGAATAGGTTGTGATAAAAATAGCCGTATTTGCATCCATGTTACTCCAAGAGTAAAGTGCCACAGGTACCCATACCACTGCTCCTCCAATGATAGGTATCAAGGAGGCAAAACCGTAGATCACACCAAACAGCAAGCCATTAAATCCAAAATAGCTCACCATGACCCCAAAAAGAAAACCTTCAAATATAGCTGTCACCACTATAGAATAAAAGACCACTTCCATAGTAGATGAGACCTCATGGATCATCTTGGTACTTCTCATTCTGCTTACAGGCATCAGTGCACGTATCAGGTCAAAAAAGCCCTCTCCGTAAAAATTGAAGATAAAATAAAAAACAAATACAAGTATCATGTTTTTCACAAAACCGAGCCCGACACTTCCTGCTGTGGTCAGGTAAGAGGTTGATTCCTGGATGTACTCTGCGATCTTTTCATCACTTAAGCTGGTTTGACTCCACTCTTTCACATAGGGAATCTTTTGTGTAAAATCTTTGATCACGGAAGTAACGTCATTGACGGTTTGAGCCTCTAGCTGTGCAATGTATCCTACTCCTGTGGTCGCCATATAGATGATCGGGGCAAAAAGTATCAAGATCAAAAGCGACAAGGTAAAAACAGCACTTAATTTTCTGGAATTAAAATAGATGTTCAGTTTTTTTGTCAGGTTATAGGTAGCCATGGTCAATAACATCGCGACCACAATGGAGAGCAAAAACGGTTTATAGATACTATAGGCCCCTATGAGAGAAAGTACAAAGAGTACTGTGATGGTTAAACTTTTATTCGTTATCAAAAAGTCCGCCCTTCAATCCGCCAAGTTTAAAATGCTCATAACTTTTTTGTGTAGCGATACGGCCCCGCGCAGTCCTCTCAATATATCCGTTGGCGATGAGATAAGGCTCCAGCACATCCTCGATCGTTCCTTCATCTTCACTGAGCGCAGCACCAATGGTACTGAGCCCCATTGGTTTGTTCTTGGCTGAAACAAGCAACTCCAAAAGCTGTATATCCTGTTCATCGAACCCTAGATTATTGACGCCTAGTTCATCCAAGGCATACTGTGCCCTTGGCAGTGTCACTTCTGCCTCATTGGCAACTTCGGAAAAATCTCTTACACGTTTGAGCAGACGCAGTGCGATACGCGGTGTTCCCCTGCTTCTGCGTGCTATTTCAGTGGCTGCATCATGCTGTGTGGGTTTTTCCAGTTTTCTTGAGGCTTGTGAAACGATCTGTGCCAGTTCTTCAGGTGTATAGAACTGCATACGAAAATGCATCCCAAAACGCTCTCTAAGCGGGTTCGAAAGCATTCCAGCCCTTGTTGTCGCCCCGATAAGCGTAAAACGCGGCAGATCTATCTTGACCGTTTGTGCCGCAGGGCCTGAACCGATAATGATATCTAAACGGAAATCTTCCATAGCCGGATAAAGTATCTCTTCTATGGCCGGAGACATACGGTGGATCTCATCTATAAAGAGGATGTCACCCTCTTCTATATTGGTCAAAAGTGCTGCAAGGTCCCCCGCTTTCTCTATCATCGGAGCAGCAGTCGTCTTGATATTCGCTCCCATCTCATTAGAGATGATATTTGCAATGGTCGTCTTACCCAGGCCTGGAGGTCCGAAAAAAAGGATATGGTCCAAAGCCTCTTCTCTTTTTTTGCTTGCCTCAATGAACACTTTCAGGTTTTTTTTGATCTTCTCCTGGCCGATATACTCATCCCAGGAACTGGGACGCAGTGTCGCTTCATAATTGACCTCATCATCAAAACGTTCTATTTCAACCATACGTTCCATTAATATGTATACTCCGAACTAGGAAATTCTCTTGATTTGACATCATTACGGTAGGCTTCGATCCCTTCACGTATCTTAGCCGCCCCGTCAAAATACTGCTTGACGAATTTAGGTTTGAATGCTTCAAAGAACCCGAACATATCACTCCATACCAGAACCTGTCCATCGGTATCATTCCCCGCACCTATCCCTATCGTCGGTACCGATACTGCCTGTGTGATAGCCTTGGCTGCCTCTTGTTTCACACCCTCTACCACGATGGCGAATACACCGGCTGCTTCCAGTGCTTTTGCATCTTCAACAAGTCTATCAATATCAGCCTGGTCTTTTCCACGTATCCTGTAGCCGCCTTCACTTCGTATGAACTGGGGCATAAGACCTATGTGGCCAAGCACGGCAATAGAATTCTTTGTCAAAGCTTCGATAATCTCTACTCTCTCTTTCCCGCCTTCTATCTTTACTGCCTGTGCATTGGTCTCCTGATAGACCCTTGTTGCATTTTTTACTGCCACTTCAGGCGAAGTATAGGTACCAAAAGGCATATCCAGGACGATCACAGGTAGTTTCGCACCGTTGCAAACTGCTTGGGTATGATAGATCATCTGATCCATAGTTGCTGAAAGTGTGTCTTCCTTACCCAGAAAACTCATATTCAAACTGTCTCCAACGAGTATCATCTCTACTTCACCATCAAAAAGCTGTGCAAACAAAGCATCATAGGCTGTCACCATAGTGATAGGCTCAACACCTTTCATCTTTGAGATGGTCTTTAGCGTTACTTTTTCTTCTATTTTTGGGGTATGAATACTCATGGTGATCCTATTGTCAGATATTTCCTGTAGTTGAGATATATTAGAGGAGAAACCCTGTTTTCCCTATCAACGTGTCTCATTTTATCTAAAAAATGTATAATAACAAAAATATATTACATATTGTCATAAAAGAGCCCATATTGAAAAATTTAGTTGCATATATTACTACCGGTTTCCCTTCATTGGAATTTACAGTTGATGCTGCCTTGGCTTTGGCAGAAGCAGGTGTTGATACACTTGAATTAGGTATGCCTTTTTCCGATCCTGTTGCAGATGGCCCTGTGATCGAAAAAGCAAATCTCAAAGCGTTGGAAAATGGTTTTAAACTTCACCAGCTTTTTGAAGCCTCAGCCA
>DATCTA010000050.1:0-14077 GCA_036568165.1 Sulfurovum sp. | reverse complement strand
CCCCTACGATACTATTTACCTCGTTAGATGATGAAGTATGGTCTAGCGTTGCATAGTGTTTTGTTACTGTTGTGAAGTCTTGATGACCTAGAGATGCTGACAGCATTACGTTCGATACATTTCCTTTTGATGCCAATGCACTTGTGAGGATATGCCTAAATAGGTGAAATGTCAGTTCCTCAACTCCTGATAACTCTTTTACTCTTTCCAGTTGTCGCTTAGGTGTTGTTATCTTTTTACCTGTGACAAATGAAATAAATATCAATCCGTTTCTTGATACCTGCAAGCCCATTAGCGCACCTTTAATGGGATGAGGCAAGGAGTAAGTATATTGTTGTTTATTCTTGCTGTTATGAGCTTGTACGGTGTAGGTGTTATTCTCAAAGTTAACATCTTTCCATTCTAGTGTCAGTATCTCATTCAATCGTCTACCATATAGTGCGAATAGAAATAAGCTACGATAGAAACAGTCATCCTTGTATAGCTCATTGATTGCATTAAATAGTCTCGAGAGCTTTTCTATAGGGTTAGTTATAGTTTTCTTCTGTGCTGTATTCTTAACAGCTATTTTGGGAACGTATTCAATCACTCTGTTGTCATACGCATATTCCATTATTGGTTTTAGACACTGTACTAATGCTTTCTTGATGGTTCTATCACTACACCCGTTCTTAGTCTGTTTGCTATGACCTTTGCTTTTCATTTTGGTTCTAATGGTATCAATATGAACTGCTTTAATGTCAACGACTCTTTTCTTGCCTATAGTTGGTGATATGTGCAGTTCAAATACTCGTTTAAGTTCACGATTCCAACTACTGTCATTGAGCCTGTAGTAAATATCAGCTAATGCATCAATGGTGATTGTATCGGGTATACTGTTGTTTGATCTTCTTCTTAGGGTTGCAAGTTCTATCGTAATAGCTTCTAATCTTTGTTTCTTAGTCCAGTCTTTGTCACTGTAGTCTATTACTCTTGTTATCCTTTTTTCTTCATTCCTGAAGTCTAGAAGGAACTTGTTGTAGGTCTTGTTCGCTTTTATGTTAGTAGCGACTTTATGGATAAAGTCTTTTTTATTTATAGCCATTTTAAGGTCTCCTTTTGGGTTTCCTTTATGACCGTAAAAAGAGGAGTCCCAAGTCTATACAATGCCCAGTATCAGTGCATTTAGCTGGTCTCATAAGCCGGAGGTCGAGGGTTCAAGTCCCTCTCTTGACACCATCCAAATGATCAAAACCCCCCTTATTTACTTAACCTCCTGAAGATTTATCCAAATCATTCACATATTTATATTTTCCTGTTTTTGAGCCGCGGGTCTAAATTTTTGTCCCGAATTTGTCCCGATTTTTGTCTCTAATTTTTTATACTATTTGGTGTAATTAGATCGTATGGGGAGAAACAGTTTATGTATTTTATTCAGATGTGAAAATGTTATCTTCCCAAAGAATAGATGAGTCAGAGGTTTGGTAGCTATGTAGCCTCGTATGTGTGGAGTTGTTATCATATTGATGAGGGTAGTGTGCCTCAAAATGTGCCTTTTATATTAAGAAAGAGCCTTTATGTTAATCAACTCTCGTTATCAAACTCTTTTCATATATACCTTATTAGCCTAATTATATCCCCAATTTCATAATCAATAAGTATCACAGCAATGTCTTAAATATCAAATAAAGCTCAAAATTGTCAATACACTTGACATATAGTATAGCTTAAGCTAAACTTATGCTTAATTAAAACTTAAGGGGATATTGTTCTTGAAAAAATTATTATTAGTCATAGTAGCTCTTTTATCAGTTGTTTTTTCTGAAGCAAATGATAGTTGGCATAATGAAGATAGATATAATACTTGCGTATGTGATGCCCCACGATACTGGAATTTGACTAGAGATATTGATGAAAACTTACACCAAGGACGAGTAGTATATGGGAATAGTTATGAACCAATCCCTCCCCCGCCTTTACCTGAAGACAGTCATGAATATAGATGTTTCCCAGATCGCTCAAAATGGTACCAAGGTTTCATATATAAAAATTATGAGTTTATCGTCAAATATGGTTATTTTAGTCCTACATATTATCGGTTAAATTATCAACATATAAATAAATTATATAGATGTGAATATTGTAATGAACCTGATATACCATTTTCAGAAAATGACAAAAATGCAACCTACTCTGATCAATGGCGAATAGATTCTCTAGAAGCCGAAGAAAAACGTCAAACATGTTCAGAGAATAATGGAACTATCGAAACAGCAAAGTTAACTTGTGTAGATTATGAACGTTGTAAAATAAAAAACATTCCTGAATGTACAGAAGAGGATACAGATTTCCCAGAGGCAGATAACTTAGCACCGCTCTTTAAATGGATAGAAACGGATAATAGAAGTCAACAATGTAGTGATATAAATAATACAGTAGAACTCACACGAATAGTAAACTGCAAAACAGAATATCTCTGTGCACTTGTCACAGAAGAACCTCCAAAAGAAGAGCCGCAATGTATCAGCTCTTATGTCTCACCGCGTGATTCTACTTTCCATGAAGATATAGCCATTACTGGTGCAGAGCTTGGGCTTCACTACTCTTCAGGAAATGTAGATGAGAACCAAAGTAAAACAGTGGCATATGGATGGAGCCTGAGTAATCATGCAACTCTTATGGGGAACAGACTTTACTTGGGAAGTGGTGAACTTTTAGTCGTAGAACCTTCACAAGGAGAGGATCTGACTGTGGTAAAAATAGGTTCCAGTGAACTTTTATTTGATTCAAATGGCAAACATATACAAACAAGAGACCTCTATACCAAAGAAGTTGAAATGACATTCACCTACGATAGTGAGGAAAATCTTATTGGTATTACCAACAAGTATGATGAAGTCACTACTATTAACAGAGACAGTAATGGTCTCATCACTTCCATTACTGCACCATACGGACAAACTACATACCTTAGTATAAATGAAAATCGTGACCTACTAGAAGTCCAATATGAAGATACAAGTTCTTATACCTTTGAGTATGAAAAGCATCTCATGACCCTGGAGAGAGAACCAAACGGAAATGAATTCCTGCACTTTTTTGATAAGCTAGGCAATGTAGTAAAAGTGATAGATGCTGAACAAGGTGAGTGGGACTTTGGAGTGACCAGTGACACTACTTCAGGTACACATACAGTACAAAAAGCAAGTGGAGATACCATCACCTACAAAAAACACTTCTTGGAAAACGGTGTGCTTAAAACAGAAAAGACCCTGCCAACAGGTGATGTCATCCTCTATGAAAATGCAGTAGATGACAGCAGATCAAGTACTACTACCTGCGGTCAGACAAATACAAATATCTATAAACTGGAAAACGGCATCTTAGCCAAAGACCCACTGCAAGGTAGACGTATCTTGCAAAGTAGTAGACAAACCACCCCAAGTGGACTAAGCAAAGTAACTAACTACACTACAAACTACATCTTCGATGAAAACAATACACTTGTCTCCATTGAAAATATTACAGAAACTAACGGTGCAACCACTGCAAGCCTAAGAGACTACAGTAACTCAACACTCACTCAAACATCCGCAGAGGGCATCATCAACAAAAGTACATTTGACCCTGTCACACAGAACCTTCTTACTGCACAGTACGCTAACCTAGAACCAACAACTTTTACATACGATGATAAAGGAAGAGTAACACAAAGTACACAAGGTGACAGAATTACAACCACTACTTATGATGAGAGAGGAAATGTAGCACGTATCACTGATCCTAAAGGCCAAACAACAACATACAGCTATGACTTACTAGACAGAGTAACTCAAATGACGTTCTCAGATGGTCACAGTATCCAGTATATCTATGATGCAAATGGCAATATGACCACACTGACCACTCCAACTCCAACAGACCATACCTTTGCCTACAATGGTGTAAATAAAAGAACCAACTATACAAGTCCACTACAAAGCACAACTACTTATACCTATGACAAACAAAGAAGGGTCATCAACGTTACCAAACCAAGTGGAGCAGCCATAGACACTACCTATACCGATGGAAGAGTTACGGCTGTCACTACACCTGAAGGCACCACAAACTACAACTATGCATGTCAGAGTAAAGTAAGCAGTATCACCAAAGAGGATGAAAGCCTAAACTTTACTTATGATGGAGATTTACTTACAAGTATGACCCAAGCAGGTGTACTAAACAAAACCATAGACTACAGTTATAACAACAACTTCATACCAAGCTCTATGACTTACGCAGGAGTCTCAACAGCATACAGCTATAACCTGGACAATCAACTCATGCAAAGTGGAGACTTTACACTGACAAGAGATATTAACAATTCACTGGTAAGAGAACTTACAGACGGTACACTTACTCAAAAGAGAGTTTATAATGGTTATGGAGAACTTACAAGACAAGATGATGGTGTACTTGTTTACCAGCTTCAAAGAGATGAGACAAAGATCATTAGAAAGACAGAGTTTGTTACCAAGTATGTGGAAGCAGGCAATACAGATAAACCAAACAAAGGTAAAGGGAAAGCCAAACCTACCAAGCTGAAAAAAGTGAAAGTGAAAGTTACCTATGATTATCACTTTGACAAGAGAGACAGACTTACAGAAGTCTATAAAGACAGAGAGCTTGTAGAACAATACACGTATGATGCAAATGGAAATAGAGCTTCTGCTACAGTAAACAACATTGCTACTGCAGCATCATATACATTAGACGATCAATTGGTAGTGTATGGTGACAATACTTACCTTTACAATGATGATGGATACCTTGTAGAGAAAGTAACACCAGAAGGAACCACTACTTATGAGTATGGAACTTTAGGAGAGCTCAGAGAAGTTGTAACACCTACTAAGACCATTACCTACGAGCATAATGCAAACAACCAAAGAGTCGCTAAAAAAGTAAATGGAACTATAGTAGAAAAATACCTTTGGAAAAACCTTACAACATTATTGGCTGTATATGATGGTAGTGACAATTTAGTACAACGCTTTGAGTATGCAGACCAACGTATGCCTGTAGCTATGACACAAAACAATCAAAAGTATTATCTACATTATGATCAAGTAGGAAGTCTAAGGGCTGTAAGTGATTCAAGTAGCAACATAATCAAAGAGATCACCTATGACACATATGGTAATATACTTAGTGATAGTAATGAAAACTTCAAAGTACCATTTGGATTTGCTGGTGGGTTGTATGACCCTGATACCAAATTAACAAGGTTCGGTTACAGGGATTATGATGCTTATACTGGTAAGTGGACTGCTAAGGATCCTATAGGGTTTGATGGCGGAGATACCAATCTTTATGGGTATGTGCTTGGGGATCCGGTTAATTTTGTGGATCCCACAGGTAAAGTTTGGCAATATATGCTCGCAGGGGGGTTAACAGGACTTGTAACAAGCTATTATAATCCTTGTACGCATAAGTTTAATAGAAGTACACCAATTGAAGATGTTCTTGTTAATGGGGCACTAGGTGCAGTAGGTGGTTTATTTGTCGGAATTGGTGCATTGGTTACAACTTTTACAGGTGGGGCAATAGCGACGGGTATCGCACTTGGAGGTGAAGGTCTTGTGCAGACTGCTAATTATTTCAATTACACCCTAATGCAGTGTGAGTGCCAATAACATGCGTACTAATACTCTCAAAAACTTTAAAAATATACTGATTACTATAACAGGAATTGTTCTTTTTGTTGGAACACAGGTAAGGCCACATGAAAAAGATACTCTTTTTCAGGCTTTTATTCTTGTTCTTGTAGTTATGTCTTTTAATTTTATGTTATGGTCTGATAAAGGATATAATCAGTTCATAAGTGATGGGATTAAAATTTCCCATAGAACTTATCAGATTATTGGACTTTTTTTTATCTTCATACAGTTGATAATTTACATTAATGCTTATTGGGGATGAAGAATGCATATTACAACCCAAACTACCAAAAATTTTTAACTTTCAATAAACTACCTATTCCATAAAATATATAACTTTATAAGGTTTTGAAAGTTGGATAACAGTCCGTTTTGTTTTAAATAATTTTAAGTATCGTTCTCAAAAGTTTGTCCAAATAAACCCATATGAAATGACCGTGAAAGCTACCAGAAAAAGACCCGTTTTTGACTCAATTATTTTATGAAACTGGTCTATGGGAAGGGTTCTATAGGACATTGGCAGTTCATCTAGCTTACTCATAAGCCGGAGGTCGAGGGTTCAAGTCCCTCTCTTGACACCATTCAAAGTATCAATAATCCTCTTATTTCGCTAATTCTAATCACATCGTTTGTGGATATATCTAGAATCACTCATCATTAACTCTAGTTCACTATAATATCAGAACTATATTATGCTTGTTTCGCATGAAACGCATTAAAAAAGGAATACTTTGTTTTTAGAATACTTTCTCTCTTTTGGTCTTTACTTTATAACCGCATTGGCAGTTTTTGCCCTTTTCCTTTTCCTGTATGCAAAAGTGACCCCGTATGATGATTACCGGATGATTTTTGAGCAGAACAATACCGCCTCAGCGCTTGGATTCGGGGGTGCAGTATTAGGTTTGTGTATCCCTCTTTACAGTGCTTTGGTTCATAGTGTATCGTATGGCGATTTTGCAATGTGGGCAGGAGTCGCTATGGCGATCCAATTGATCTTTGCGTTTGTACTGACACGGCTCAACGGTAAATTTTCTGTCAAACAGCATATTGAAAACGGTGACGTCGCTGCGGGTGCTATGATGGCGTTCATGTCCATATCTATCGGTCTGCTCAATGCCGGTTCGATGAGTTATTAACTACCCTGTCACTCTTTACACCATTCTTTTACAAGCATGAAAAGAACATATTGGAGTGCTAAATGCATCCTAGTGAAGTTAATGAAAATGTAAATGAAATAAGTGGATCGTTAAAGATATTGGAAGAAGATGCCCTTTGACTAACAAAGGGTTTCCCCATTGTTAGTTTTTTTCTTCTAATGCTTCTGCAGCCTCAGCTCCAGCTTCTTCTGCCGCTTCGACTGCTTCAGTTGCAGACTCTTCTGCGGCTTCAACTGCTTCTTCCGCAGCTTCCATAGCGTCAGATCCAGCTTCTTCTGCCGCTTCAACTGCTTCAGTTCCAGCTTCTTCTGCCTCTTCTACAGCTTGAGCTGCTTCATCTTTTACTGCTTCCATAGTTTTCTCAGCTTCAACCACTGCATCTTCTTTTGTGCCTTTCTCGCTACAAGCTGTTAGGGCAAACCCTACCAAAACCAACAAAGACATGAGAAGCGCTTTTGTCATCAGTTTCATACTATCTCCTTTTGTATATTTGAACCATATTGTGTTCTTACTGTGTATCCCGATATCATGTTATGATATGAAATATTGTATCATAAATTATAAAATATATTTATTTTTAAATATAAAAATTTAAATTATAAAGTAAAACCTGATTTGCAGTTTTTTATAGGAGAAAAAAATGAATCCTAGCAAAGTGAACCGTGAGAGTGTTACCCAGCTTACCGATCTGCCCAATATTGGCAGGACCGTCGCACATGATCTGAAAACCATAGGAATCAACCATCCGGATCAGTTGAAAGGACAAGACCCTTACCGTTTGTATGTAAAGTTTTGTAAAGCATTCGGAGAGAGACAGGATCCCTGTATGCTTGATGTACTCATGTCGGTCACAGATTTTATGAATGGCGGAAAACCTCGTGTATGGTGGGAGTATACAAATGAGCGTAAACGGATCTATGGTGACAGGATCACTATCGAAAAGTGAAGATAGCATCGTAATCGCAGCGGTATATTTTTGGAAGGTAAACGACAAGTAGTTTACAAAAAAAGACCCAAAGTTGTCACAATGGTTTTACAAAAGTCGGATCTCGAAGGTGTCCTAGAGGGACCTGGCCTCCTATCTGGCTTATCCATAAGCCGGAGGTCCGGGGTTCAAGTCCTTTCTTGACACCAGTGTTGAACTGCAGTATGTATGATTTGTTGCAGAAAGATCACACGTCGTGAGAGCCTTTGCATCAATTTGTATCTTGCATGTACCCCACACCTGCACCTATAGCGGTACCAACGGCTGCTGACTTAAGTACCGAACCTCCGCTCACAGCACCCACCACAGCTCCTGTACCAGCACCTACAAGCGCACCTTTTTGTGTTTGGGGTCCCACTTGGGCACACCCTGTCAACATTAGTGCCACTGTACCTACAGCCAAAATGTTTTTCATGTGAAATACTTTCATAACACTACTCTCCTTTTTATTTATAGAATATTATGCAAGTGTGTAATGGACGTGGAGTCATGGTTTTTGGACAGGTTGGATAAGTCGCAGACCGAGTGGCAGGTCCTTCTTTCAGACCATGATATCCCACTGTTGCAGGGGTGGACTCTTTTTTATTGGGTGACTTTTTTAAAAAGAATATGTTACACTCGGGCAACAAACAAAAATGGAGTTGCAATGCGGGTACTGCTATTTTATCTATTCCTATCTCTTTTCTCTTTTTCCTTTGCCGCCGAAAATGATGTCATAGAAGCACAGAAAGAGATAGAGACCTTAAAGGAACCTATGTATAAACCTTTGGTCGAACGCTACATGCTGGATGAAGTCAGGAGTCTACGTATAGAGCAGCAAAGCTTACGTGCGGAGATGCATGAAAAAGTGGCACAGGCCCGTTTGGATGTTTCGGACCGTGCTATGAACTATATGACCAGTACAGTGAATAATATCTTTTTGATCCTCACGGCGATCGCCTCTTTGGTCGCGATCCTGGGGTGGAAAAGTCTTCGAGATGCCAAAGAGCAGACCAAGATCGTCGTACAGCAGAAACTGGAAGAGATCACGAAAGAGTATACAGAAAAACTTGAAAAGATCGAAGCGGAGATGCAGAGCCGTTCGGAAGATATTATGACCAACCAGGAGAGTATTGCCCGTTCCAACGCCATACATGCCCTCTGGAGAAGAAGCAATCTTGAAGACAATGTACAGGCGAAAGTCGAGATCTATGACCAGATCCTTGAAATTGATAAAAACAATGTAGAGGCATTGACCTATAAGGCCGATGCTGTACTCGAGCTGGGTCAAAAAGAGTGGGCACTGAACCTCTGTAACAAGGCACTGGAGCTAGACAGCGGATATGCCTACTCTTACTGGCAGAGAAGCTGCGTGAATGCAGAAATGGGGAACATCGAGAATGCCGTCAGCGACATCATCAAAGCGATCAAGATCTCTCCGGTACTGGCAAACGATATTGAGAGCGAAAGCAGTTTTGACGGGATCCGTGACAAAGAAGGGTTTAAAAGGTTTATGAATGAGCAGCTGCCTACACTTTTAAGATCAGAGTAGGAAAGCGCCATCGGGGAAGCGGGAAGAGGTTCATACCCTTGACTCCCACTTTACCTGGTAGGGCTTAATCCGCTTCTTTTAAACTTTCTACTATAATTTCATAAACATTCCACATTTAGGTAAAGATTATGATCGATTTAAAATATCTCCAGAATAACTTCGAAGAAGCCAGCGCAAGACTGCAAAAAAAAGGGGTAGACGCCTCTACTCTTGAAAGCCTTCAAGGGTTGTTTGCATCGCTAAAAGAAGCGAATGCAACACTGGAAGCTGCAAAAGCAGAGCAGAACAGTATGTCAAAGCTTTTTGGACAGTATATGCGCGAAGGCAAAGATATCACCGAACTTAAAGCAAAAGTGGATGCAAACAAAGAAGCGATGGTCCCGCTTCAGGAGAAGGCCAGAGAAGCGGAAGCGGCACTCTATAACATAGCACTTGCGATCCCGAACTTCCCGGATGACAGTGTGCCTGAAGGTGCAGATGAAGAAGAGAATGTGGAACTGCGCAAAGTACTGGAGCCTAGAAGTTTTGCCTTTGAACCCAAAGAGCACTGGGCTTTGGCCGAGGCAAATGGATGGATAGACTTTGAACGCGGGGTAAAACTTGCCAAGAGCCGTTTTTCCGTACTTCGCGGTGAGGCTGCAAGACTGGAAAGAGCGCTGATCAACTTCTTTCTGGATACCAATGCTGCCAAAGGCTTTGAAGAGCTTTGTGTCCCTTTTTTGAATAATGCCGCGATGCTGCAGGGGACAGGGCAGCTGCCTAAGTTCGGAGAGGATCTCTTCAAGGTAGAGGATGAAGATCTGTATCTTATCCCCACCGCGGAAGTGCCATTGACCAATATGTACCACGATGAGATACTTCCAGAAAATGAACTGCCGCTGCTTATGACCGGTTATACACCATGTTTCAGGAAAGAGGCAGGAAGTGCAGGGCGCGATACACGCGGTATGATACGCCAGCACCAGTTCGACAAGGTAGAGATGGTGGCCATCGCCCATCCTGACAAGAGTGACGAAGTGTTCGAAATGATGGTTCAGAATGCCTCTGACATACTGACAGCACTCGGACTGCCGCACAGGGTAGTAGAACTTTGCGGCGGAGACCTCGGATTTAGCGCAGCAAAGACCATAGACCTGGAAGTCTGGCTCCCGGGACAGAACAAATACCGTGAGATCTCTTCGATCTCTAACACCAGAGATTTCCAAGCAAGACGTGCAAAGATCCGTTTCAAGGACGGCAAGAAAAACAGCTTCGTACATACGCTGAACGGCTCAGCACTCGCGGTAGGACGTACGCTTATCGCAATCATGGAGAATTATCAGAATGAAGATGGGAGTATCACTATCCCTACTGTGCTTCAAAGGTATATGTAAATCATACTTTAGTAGTTTTTGTATCTAATTTCACTAAATACCCATAAATAGGCAGATTGAACTGCCTATTTGCTGCCACAATTCTTTGGTTGGCATGAATAATTCATATTTATTGTTTTATTCAATGACTTTGCTTGAATAAATAACTTACTTCTCTGCTATCAATTTATCAATGTAACGATTGATTCTTAATTTTGGATACTTTACCCTTAATACTTTACTTTCTTTTAGTAATTTATTAAAACTATGCTTGTAAGCTCTATCATTTGTATCATTATACATATTTTCATATGCTTTTAATAAATAGTTTGCTGACATAAAAAAGTTACCATTATTCTTGTTTTGTCTAAAAATTTCTGTAGCTTTTTCTAAAAACCTAATTGACCTAGAAAATGCTTTTTTTTCTTCATTTAAAAAGATTCCAAAAAGCATTAAAACTGATGGATATGAATTGTTATCCATTAAATATCTATGATTATATTCTATAGCTTCAATTGCACTTTCATATAAGTGCTCAATTTTTTGCAATAACTCCGTATCTTTTTTATAAAATTTTTTTAATCCAAGTCTTAAAATTCTTGCTTGTTGAAATGGAATATATGGATGATCTGAAATTAGAACTTGCTCTTCGACTTCTGATACAACATTATCATACTCTTCTTTGTTAGATGAATCAATACATTTTTTCGCTTTACCAAAAAGGGTAAAAACTTCTGCAATTGTAATTTTATCAATATAATTCTGGGGTTGCCAATCATCCATAATAAGTTGGGTTTTTTCATTTGTTTTTGTTCTCTCATTAAGTTCATCTAATGTCTTTTTAATTCGTATTTTATGCTGTTTAATAGTGTCTTGAAGTTTGCTTAATTCAATTCTCTCTGGCATCATTTTAATAAAAACAAACCTTGCGGCAAACTCATTTAATGTATAATATTCTCCTTGTTTTACAAGAATTAATTGTTGTGTTAAATAATCAATGATTTCTTCGGCCAAAGATAGATCAATTTTTGCTAATCTACTTATAGAATAAAGTTCTATACGTTCATCATATAATGAAATAATTTGAATAATTTTTTCTGGAGAATAACCCTTATTTGAAATAACTTGAATAGATTCATTAAAAGTATTTTTATACATAAAGTCAGCAATAGTTTCAGCATTCTTAGCTTTTATGCTATTTACAGAATTCACTAAAGAATCAATAGCATGAGTTTTATTAGCTAATATATTTAATAACTGAATAAGTATTAATGCATTACCTCTTGAAGCTGAAATTAATTTCTCGTAATCATGATTATTTAAATCTAGAAATAGATTTTCTTGATGCAAATATTCTTTAATAAACTTTATCCCTACATCTTTATCACGAAATTCTTCTAAGTGAATACGTTCATCACCTTCTTCTTCATTTCTTGATGTAATTATGAATTGAACTTCTGGGGGGAAGAGATTTAATAAAAGTAAAAATTTTGTTTTTTTCATCTACTGGCAAGTTTTCAATGTTATCAATAACAATAATACCTCTCTTGTATTTAAGAATCATATCATTGATATCATCAATTGATAAGGCCTTACAAATTGATTGTTGTAACTCTTTCAGACTAGTAAATTCAGGTCGGATTTTATCTATATACAAATTCCCTGTTGTATTTTTATATGTCAAACATTCATCTTTACTTGAGAAAAAAAGTAAATATTCAATATCATTATGCTTACCATCTTTTTTTTCGCGCATAACTCTATAAAGAAAATCAATAGTCATAGCTGTTTTGCCAACCCCTCCATATCCATATAAAGATACAGATCCTGCCAGTCTTTTTCTCGTTTCATTACCTAATAATGCAACTGTAAGAGCATTCATTTCCGTATCTCGGCATAATAGTTTTTTATGAAGGAACCTAACTGAATCCAAATTTGAAACCTTCAATGAGGTTTTATCAACTACATTATAAAAATCTTTTTTCTTTTGCCGAATATATGTTTTACTTTCATACCAAAAATACTTATCATCAAGTATAGCAACCAAGTTGTCAATAAAATATATTACTTTATTTGCATTTATTTCACTTATAGGACGCGATGCGGGGTGAGATAAATCATTACGAATACTATAATAGAGGGATGCTGAAAAATGAAAATCTTCTATCGAAATAAAACCATCAGTTAGATGATTATTTGAGAAGTTTGAATTAAAAAAAATCAATAAAAAATCTATCAACTCAGAGACATAGGGCACATCATTATCATAATGTCTATTTACATATGCTTGGTTACATTCTGTTATATGTTTATAAACATTATCAATATCTCCTCTTAACTTACTTACTTTAGCTTGAATTTTACCAGCATACATCACTTCTGAAGATGTGTTAATTCTTGATAAAGCATCAAAAAGACTCTGTTTTGATGGATAATTTTGCGTTAGTGTATCAACTATAAAGCTTCTAAAAGCCACTTCAAAAGCTTTAACTGCATTATCTAATATAAAAGACTGATTCGACGAAATAAACATATAAATCCCAAAATATTTTTTAAGGTTTATATTATCCATATTTAATTAAAAAGCGTTGTGACCAATAGCTTGCAACAGCAAATTAAAAACTTCTCACATAATATGATGATTATCAATACTTTAAAACATCTTAGAAACAGCCTCAGCCTTCTTGCCTTCATCCACTTTTGCATACCTTAAGGTTTGGTTTATATCCTTATGGTTCATCAGCTTTTGGACTAGGAATATGTCGTTATGCTGTACAGCATGAGTAGCGAAGGTATGTCGCAGTGTATGGTTACAGACCTTGTTCTTTTCATCGCTTGCATCGATACCCTGATTAAACAGTTTTTGATAAATGGGGTAGGTGAAACGATGAAGCGTTTTCTTCTGTAGCGGTTTATCTTTGTATCTGAGCACGTAATCATCGTTTTTTAAGTGATTCAGCATAGTATGTAGGTAATCATCAGATAACAGCTTCTCGCTTAAATATGCGCTGTAAAACTGACGATTCTTGCCATCATATAGCTCTACGGTTCTTTTCTCTAGATTGAAGTGCTTTTTTTGGAGTATAAGACAGCTTCCGCTACGAACCCCAGTACTCAAACTTAAGCGCACAAAAAATTCACCACCATCCTTTACTTTAGAATCTGACTTCTGTATAGTGTCCAAGAGCAAGTGAATCTCTTCAAGGGTTAGCCACCTTTTTCATTAGGCCTGCGATTTATATTATGCTATAAGTTTGGTTATGTTAAAAACAGAGATACGTTTAAAAATTATAAAGGTACATGCAATGACAAAAAAAGAACTTTCAATCAATACTAAGTGGGATGAGTTCGAGATGGGGATTTGTCCGGTA
>DATCTA010000049.1:0-14462 GCA_036568165.1 Sulfurovum sp. | reverse complement strand
ACCTGCCTCTAAACCTCCGATAGGCACATCTATATCCATGTCCGTCAAAGCCGAGGCACCGATCTGTTCAAAAAAAGGAAGGTCTATCTCATAACTTTCACGTGCATTGAGAGCAGAGGAGATCTTGCGGAAACATTCAAGTTCTTTAGACTGGGTACGCTGTCCATAATTAAAATGTAGAGCAATGATCTCATAACCTTCTGTTTGTGCCATCTTGGCACTAAGCGCGCTGTCCATACCGCCAGAAATTATACATACTGCTTGTTTATTCATTAAATCATACCTTATTGGCGTTATTTAATACCATTTTACCAATATTTGGGTAAACTTTGTCCATGATAGATTTAGACAATCAAACAACATTACCGGTAGATATCGATGCACTTGAGAAGATCGCAGAATCACTCTCCAGCAATGAAGTAGAGCTCATTATTACTGATGATAAGACCATGAGAGAACTCAATGCCGAATATAGACAGAAGGACAGTATCACAGATGTACTCTCTTTTCCTCTGGAGGCTCCTTTTACTGAGCAGTCTGTCTTTGATCTGCCCTTAGGCTCTATTATCATTGCAGCGTCATTTGTAAAATCAAAAGCGCAAGAGCATAGACATACCATTCAGGATGAACTCTCTTTGTTGTTCATTCACGGTATGCTTCATCTGCTTGGCTATGACCATGAAAATGACGATGGTGAAATGAGAGCTAGAGAAAAGGAGATCATTGAACAGTTTGATCTGCCAAAGAGTCTGATCATCAGAACACAGGAGTAACAGCTTGGATTTCCTTATTTTCGTTATTGCCATGGGTACATTGATCTGGGGTGCAGATATACTGATAACTCAAAGCGAACGCATCGCTTTGAAATTCAAGATTCCCGAGTTCATCATCGGAGCGACACTCATCGCTTTGGGTACTTCATTACCTGAAATGGCAGCCAGTGTCGCCGCCAGCCTGGGGAATAAACCCGATATTGCTATAGCCAATGTGATAGGCAGCAATGTTCTTAATATCACGCTTATATTGGCAGCGGTATTTATCATTGCTTCCAATATCAATCCAAGCAGAGATTTCTTTGCAAAAGACAGTACATGGGCACTGGTTCCGGTACTGGTATTTATCCTGATGATACTTGACGGCATTATTTCCAGGTTCGATGCGGTACTTCTTATGCTCTTAATGGCAGCGTACCTGGTCTTTCTTCTTCAGGATGCAAAGAATATACCTGAAGAGGACCTCGAAGATCTGGATGAGGGGACATTTTCCTATGTCAAGACCATTCCGCTGCTTATAGGTGGACTTATTTTAGTGATCATCGGTGCACACTTCACGGTTGAAAGTGCGGCTGATATAGCACAAAGTTTTGGTATATCAGAGTGGATCATAGGTATTCTCATGGTCGCGTTAGGTACATCATTGCCTGAACTTGCCGTAAGTATCTCTGCAGCTGTCAAAAGCAAAGTAGACATGGCCATAGGAAATATTATAGGATCCAATATGGCAAATACGACTGTTGTACTTGGTGCAGCGGCTTTTACAAATCCTATGCATATAGATGCATCGGTATATGTATTTGATATCGCAACCATGATCGTTGCAACTTTACTTCTTGTATTTGTCACTGCCAACAAACTCTACACTAAATCTGCAGGTATCAGCCTTATCATTATCTTAGGACTCTTTTTGAATAACACTTTGCAACATATGTAAAGTGTTATTGCGGACTCTCATTGCCTGCTTCATCCAAGGCTGCTTTGGGCTTTGCAAAGTAGCCTTTTTTATAAAGCCACTTATAGATATCTGCTGCCATAGGACCAGCCGTGCTACCCCCGTGTCCACCATGTTCGACGAGCACAGTTACAACGTATTTTGGATCATCATAAGGTGCATAGGTCGTGATCCATGCATGAGAACGATGGAAATAGGCCAACTGTTCCTCTTTTAAACGTACTTTCGTTGACTGAGGGATAGAGGTCACCTGTGAAGTACCGGTTTTGCCAGCTACGACAATAGGCAGGTTGCTCATCGTTCTATAGGCAGTACCTCCCGGTGTGTTACATACTTCGTACATCCCTTTTCTTATCTCACTCAAGTAGTACGGATCAAACTCGACGGCATGCATTTCAGGCACTATGGTTTTACCGTCAACCTCTTTGGCTATCCGCGGTGTAGCAATGTTGGAGGTGGCCAAAAGTCCAGTATAACGTGCTACCTGCAAAGGTGTAGTCAGATCATACCCCTGACCGATGGATGCGATGACCGTCTCTCCCATATACCATGGCTGTTTATAACGTTTCATCTTCCATTGTCTATCGGGCATGACACCTGCATACTCATGCGGAAGATCAACACCTGTTATGACACCCAGGCCAAAAGTACGAAGGTGTTTAGCCATCGCATCAATACCTACTCTTAAACTCTTGTTATAAAAAAAGACATCGCAGCTCTCACGTATCGCTTTTCTGAGATGCACTGTACCATGACCGTATCTGGACCAACATCTGAACTTATGACTACTTTTGCCAAGTGTGATATGTCCCTTACAATATTCAGCAGAACTGATAGAGTTAGGCAAAGCCTTATTAAATGCCAATGCCATTCCCATTTTGATCGTTGACCCAGGAGGATACGTTCCGTTTATAATCTTATTGGTAAAAGGGTGGGCAAGATCTTCCTGCAATGCTTTCCAGTCTTTAGAGCTGATACCTCCAACAAAAAGGTTTGGGTCATAAGAGGGATAACTCACTGCAGATAAGATCTCTCCATTTGTACGCATAACGATAGCGACACCTGTCTGGTCTCCAAATCGTTCATGGATCATCTTTTGCAGGTCAATATCGATGTTCAGTTTGATATTCTTGTTATCTTTAGGCAGTTCCTGTTCAAGTACTTCTATAGCTTTGTTTGTTGCTGTTACTTTATTGATCTCATAGCCCAGTTCTCCCTGAAGCACTTCATTGTATTGCCGTTCCAGTCCGCTCTTTCCTACTTTGCCCACTTCATTGACGACAGGATCTTCTTCATTTTCCTTTTTGTTCGATCGTCCCGTATAACCGACTATATGTGCAGCATACCTTCCATAAGGATAGTAGCGCTTTGTCTCTGCCTCAATACTGATCTTCTCTTCCAGGCTCAACTTTGGATAGGCACCCATCATATCTGCATAATGCACAAAGTCGACCACTTTGATATATTTATGATTGTATGGAGAGTTGTGTTTTTTATATACCTTGAGCATGACTGTTTTATTGAGGTCTGGAAAGGTTTCAACCAACTGGTCTATAACAGTATCAAGCTCCTTAGAATCTATTTTCATATGTGGTGCGATCGAGAGTGAGAATCCTATCTGGTTCATTGCAAGAAGCTTTCCTTGGGCATCTGTGATCTCTCCCCTGACAGGTTTAAGGAACTGCTTTTTTTCTATGTTCTCTTTGGCCAGTTCTTCATAATAAAAATTTGATTTGATACTGATATGATAAAGACGTATGATCATCACCGTCCAGAAAAGAATAAAGACAAATAGAACAAACTTATATCTCATAAGATCACCACAACTAACATATCAACGATGAGGGAATAAAGTAAGATATCATCCAGAACAACGCTTTGGGTTTGGAAAATAAAATCATAAAAGAACAAACATCCCAGATACATGAAATCCAATATAACAACACTCAACAAAGGCTTACAGAGCTTGCATTTACGAAAATGCTTCAAAGAAGGATAGAACGTGACATAAAACAACAACGTTGAAATAACGATAAGAAAGATAGGCAGTGACAGATTTACTTCCAGGTTCAACATATAGATGACTGCAAGCAATATTAAAGAGGTGCTATCATTCTCCAACCCCTGTACCAACATATATCCCACTGCGCCGACCAAAAGAGGTAAAAAAACATATATCGATATGAGCATAGGATAAAAAAAGGCAAATGCTAATGCAAATAGGAAAAAAAACATGCCAAATTGTGTTTTCATGACATAACCCATATCAAGCTCTAACTAAGACAATTTGTAGACCAAGGCTACTTCGTTACATATCGGAAAATGGATACACTTGATGCAGTCTGCCCAGATCTTATGTTCAGGTATCACCTCTTTGTGGATCTCTTTAAAGTTTAATTTTTCAAAAAACCCCGGAAGATAGGTCAAAACAAGCACATCCTCTTCAACTCCGAGGTCTTTGGCTTCTTTTAAAGTAAATTCAACCATTCTCTGGCCGACCTTTTGTCCACGATATGCTTCATCTACGATAAGGCTTCTGATCTCAGCCAATCTTTTGGAATGTATATGCAACGCTGTATACCCCACCAGTCTGTCACCATCTTTTGCCAGAACATAGGAACGTATATTGGTTGCAACCTCATCTTCAGTACGATTTAAAATAATCCCGTTTTGAACCTCAGTAACTACCAATGCCTGCATTGCAGGTATATCACTCAGTTTTGCTTTAACAAGTTCGATCACTCAACATCCCCATTTTCTTTTTCTGCTTTCTTCTCATTCATCGTTTCATCACCCACACCAAATATCGTTTTAAGTATAGTTTGATGAACCCTCTCATGTCCATTCTTCTTCAGGTTTGAGAGTGTAATAGAACCTGGAAACTCTCTTTTCAGTTTGGCTTTCTCTTTTTGATTGAGCTTATCTGTCTTTGTAAATACGGTCAGGTACTTTTGATCAGGACGGATGAACTCAGAGATATACTTCTCGACATCATCATCTATCTTGGCATGCGGGTGGCGTGCATCCCGAAGATGGATAAAAAGACGTATTGATACACGATGCTGTATGAATTCGACAAGATTCTTCTGCCATATCTCTTTGAGTGATTTGGAGACCTTTGCATATCCAAAACCAGGCAGATCGACGAAACGAACAGGATAACTCTGCTCATCATAGAGATACCGGGTCTCAAAGAAATTGATCAACTGTGTTTTTCCAGGAGTGGCAGAACTTTTTGCCAGATTCTTTCTTTGCGTCAATGAATTGAGCGTAGAACTCTTACCCACATTGGAACGCCCCAGAAAAACCACTTCACTCATATCTTCAGGCAAAGAGTCTGCAATGCTCTGTGCTGATTTGATAAAATTCGCCTCTACGATACGAGGTGTACTCACTCTTTTTTCTCCATTTCAAAGATGAACTTGACAGGTTTTTTCTTATCACCTTTCACATTCACGTTGCCTGTGGTCATGTCAAGAAATATCAGATCACCATTGACATGACTTTTGCTTGTCAGATCATCTATCACGGCATTACCGTTCAATTCATAGATAGATTTGACCATATGGTATTTCACTTTGTCAGCCTTTCCCTTGAAATGATGCTTTTCATTTTTAAACTCAAAGTTGACTGATCCTATAGCCTCATACATCTCGGTATCATTATTTTCACCAAAGTAAACGATCACTGTATCTGCATGCAGCCAATCTTTCCCTTTAGAGATCTTTGCATTACCTATGAAATGCACTTCTTTTTTCTCTTCTTCCGCTTCCATGGATGTAGAAGTGATCTCGACCCTTTCAGCCAAAAGAACTTGGGTCAGCATGAGAAGCAGTAACACTTTTAAAAAGTTCATAATGATCCTTTATATGTATAGATTCAAATATTGTACCATGATATTACTTGTCAGGTGTATAAAATATTGTACCCACAGTGGAACCGGATGCCTTTTTCAGCCGTGTATCATACTCGAGGCTTTCACCCTGTATCATGTTGAGGCCTTTAACGCCTGTAAATGGCGATGTGATACTTAGAATTTCCGTTTTTTGATCATAGATCGCATGTTCCGTTTTATATCTATACCCACCCTTTTCCTGAAGGATGACATCTCCATCCAAATAGAGCTTATTGCCATAGAATACACCATTGTTCGCCGAAAGGGACTCTATGTTATCACTCATATACACGATATCCGCAAGTGTCAAAATACCCCTGTCCCTGATCCCGTGTTTGATGTATGCACGGCTCTGCATATCTTTCGTATCCACTTCGATGAGGGTTGTATCTGTAAATTCCAGCTCTTTGGTAAAAGCGCTTACAGGGGGAGGAGTATTTTGAATTTTGATCATAAATATCCCTGTAATGAGTACAACAATGATAACGATCAGAACATGTTCTAGTTTTATTGCCATAGCTTCAGATACTTCTCTTCGAGTCCCTCTTTTAGTATTAGGTGTTCTATCATTTCACGTACGGCTCCATCCCCGCCTTTTCTTGTGAGAACGACTGTTGCGATCTTATCGACATAGATACTTGCATCTCTTGGAACAAATGATATTTTTGCTGATTTCAGCATCTGCAGGTCATTAAGATCATCCCCAATAGCAGCAACATTATCCATCGTCAGATCAAGTTTTTTTAAGAGAGATTCCAAAACCTCTTTTTTATTCTCTACTCCCTGGTAGAAATGTTCAATACGCAGCTCTTTTGCACGTCGTGCAACAATATCTGAAGATCTTCCGGTGATGATAGCCACCTGCTTTCCTAACCGTCTCCATGAGGAGATAGCCAAACCATCCTTGACATTAAAAGATTTTATCTCATCTCCATTTTGACTGTATGTGATACGACTGTCTGTCATCGTACCGTCAACATCAAGTACAATCAGTTCAATACTCACAGGACACCCTTTGTACTTGGAATACCGGCATTTTCATTTACCGTAACCGCCCTGCGCAATGCAACGGCAAGTGCTTTGAATGCACCTTCGATAATGTGATGTTTGTTCTTGCCGCGATTGTAGATCAGGTGCAGTGTCAAAGGCAGATTAAATGCAAATGCTTTAAAGAACTCTTCGACCAGTTCCACATCAAAATCCCCTACTTTTCCGCCTATTGGAAGTTCAAATACAAGATATCCGCGGTTTGAAAGATCTATATCGCAGCTGACACTTGCCTCATCCATCACCACCGTTGCATTCCCGAAACGTTCTATGCTCTTGACAGGGTATATCGCTTTCTTGAGTGCTTGTCCTATCACAATACCTACATCCTCCACCGTATGGTGGTCATCTATGTGTGTATCACCGGTACAGTGCACCTCCATATCGATATGTGCATGTTTTGTGAAAGCTTCTAGCATGTGATCATAAAAACCCACACCTGTATTGATATTGGCTTTTCCTGAACCATAAAGATTGAGTTTGACTGTGATCTGTGTCTCTTTGGTTTCTCTTGTAACTTCTATCATTTCTTTTCCTGTTTCATTAATTTCTTACGATAAACGCACCTTCAAGGTCATGTGTATCTTTAAAGTCCCGTGCTTCGTCTTCAGACCCGAATCCCATCATCCATACACGGTATAAAGGAGAGCCGTCTATATCATCGAAGCGTCTTACGATAGTATTATAGCGTTTATACAGTGCACTGTATTTTCTTTGATACACCAAAGCACCCGAATGTCGTCTGAATGCACCGACCTGTACACCAAAGTCTGAGAGTACGATACGTTGCTGTTTATGTTCTCTTTTCTGCTTGGCGATCATTGCATCTGACACCACGTTTCCTGCAAACCCGACCACTTTCACAGAAACCCTAGCGATCCCTGTTCTATCAAGTCCCAACTCTTTTCCGGCCTTGTAACTGCAATCGATGATACGTCCCTTTACAAAAGGTCCTCTGTCATTGATACGAACTACCGTACTTCTGCCGTTTTCCAGGTTTTTTACTTTTACCATGGTATCCATTGGCCAGGTTTTATGTGCTGCAGTTCTGGCATACATATCATATTTTTCACCGGTACTGGTACATTTTCCATGGAAATTCGGTCCATACCAACTTGAAATTCCATTCATTTCCTGTCCGACTTCAACAAATGTTGGCTTATAGCGTTTTCCCAATACTTCATAGGGACGCATTGTGGCTTTATGTCTGGCTAAACTTGTATATTTGGTTGCTTTACACTCTTGACGTTTCTGCGAACACCCCGTGAAGAGAGTACTTGTTGCACATATGGCTATGATTAGAAATATAGAGGAAGCAACTCTCTTCATAATACCCCGGTGATCCATTTTACTTTAGGTAGATATTATCACTTTATTTGACTTTGTTTTTGCTTGATATACCCACAGCTTCAGCAGACTCGGGCACACACATTCAAATGATGATCAATTATAATTACTGTGCTACTCTTTCAAATATATCCTGTGTGACCGGTATCACCAGCATATTGCCAACTGTCAGATATTCATCGGATAAATGGTTGGATGCTTTTATCTCTTCCACATCTGCTTCATAGAGTTTGGCGATACTCTGCAGTGTTTCACCCAGAGTGATATTGTGTGAGACCATATGTGATTTATAACGTTTGGGTGACCCTCCTTGTTCATAACGCAGATAGAATGCATAGATCTTCTCTATGGGGATCATGATCTTGTACACAGGCCTGTCATGAGGTACCACACCGTTTTTCAATCCCTTGTTCAGATCCAAAAGCTTTGCTTCATTCATTTTAAGCATTTTGGCAATCTGTTTCAGTGAAGTACCCGGTCGTACATCAACCTGTATGAGAGTCTCTTCCCAGTCAACATTTTGTTCATTGCCAAAGTCTAAAGTATGATTCTCGCCTATCATGGCAACCAGAAGAATTTTTTTTAGATACTCACGTGTTTCGCGGGGCAGATACTTCGATCTGCTGTCTAACAATACGCTTATCTCATCCGTTCCTGCATTTTTAATGGCTTTGTTAACACAGCCTTCCCCGCAGTTGTATGCTATAGCAGCCAGGTACCACTTTCCGAACTGTTTATACAGTTTATTGAGATAATTTATCGCTGCGGATGTGGCACTGACGGTATCGCAGCGTTCATCATAACTGTTGCAGATGGAGAGGTTGTAGTCTTTGGCCGTTCCAGGCATGAACTGCCATAAGCCGACCGCTTTTTTAGGAGAGACCGCATCTGAGGAAAATCCAGATTCGACCATCGAAAGATAGATAAAAAGGTCACTTACCCCGTCATCGACCAGTAAACCCTGCATCGTAGGCAACACTTCTTTACCTCTCTGAAGAGAGTTTTTATAAAAACGTTTCAATTTTTTTTCATGATTTGCAACAAAAGAGATGAACTCCTCATCATAGAGATAGGATTCATCTACATCAAACTCATGAAATACATAGCTGTAACTAGGATATTTATCTTCCAAGGAGAGTGCGAAAGCACTGTTGATCCAGAGTATCTGCACCAACAAAACTGCCTTGATATATCCTGTGAATGTAGCCATTAGATCTTAAAAAGCCTTTGGGCATTACGTGTACTGATATCTTCTATCTCAGCCGTGTTCAAACCCGAGAGCTCCGCCATTTTCTCAGCCACAAAAGTCGTGTAGGAAGGCTCATTCCTTTCCCCCCGGTGAGGATGCGGTGTCAGGTATGGCGCATCTGTTTCTATAAGCAGTCTGTCATGGGGTATCTTTGGATAGACATTGATGAGTTTTCTGGCATTTTTAAAGGTCAATACTCCGCCAATGCCGTAATAGAAGTTCTTTTTTGAAAGTTTTAGCAAAGACTCATCGGCATTATAGCAGTGTAAAACCCCGCCTTCTTCTCCCGCATGTTCTTCCAACATTTCAAGACAGTCGGCACTGGACTCCCTTATATGGACGATAAGCGGTTTTTGCATCTCCTTCGCCCAGAGTATCTGATCTAAAAATACCTCTTTTTGTATTTTTTTCTCTTCTTCTATCTCTTCTTGGGATTCAGGCAGTCTATAATAATCCAATCCGCATTCACCGATGGCAACACACTTGGGATGCATGATATACTGTTCAAGATGACTTCTGTCATAATGACGCGCGTCATAAGGGTGTACGCCAACGGCAAAATAGATACCCTCATACTTTTCAGAAAGTTCTACCGCCCGGTCCAAAGATTCCGGGTCTGCTCCGGGTATGATGAACTTATCCACACCCTTCTTTTTTGCATTATTTAAAACTTCTTCTATATCTTCATTATATCGTTCATCATCCAAATGACAATGTGTGTCTATCAGCATAGCGTTTAACCCTATTTTTTGAAACATTATAACAAAATTCCATACATTCACCCGCATTTCTATTCAACTATAATATTAAATAAGATATAGTTTATAATAAATTATAATATAAGGGGGCTCTAGCATGCTTGGAACAGTTATATTATCTATCTTTGTACTTCTTGTCATTCTTCTTGTTTTTATAGAATACAGAAATGAAAAGAAATATCAGGAAGAAAGACGTCAAAGCCGTGAAAAACAAACACGCATTAATAGAACTACCCCTCCGACAACTCCTGAGAAAGTAACCCCTAGAGCTGAACCCGCACCAAAAGTAGAACTGAAACCTGAACCAAAACCAGCCCCAAAAGTCGAGGTCAAAGCAGAACCAAAACCTGAACCACAAGTTGAAGTAAAAACCGAACCGAAACCAACCCCGAAAATCGAGACACCTAAAGAAGAAGTAAAAGAAGCCAAAGCACTGCCTGAGGCAAAGTACCCTCCTTTTACCCATGTGCGTCTAGTAGAAATGGGCCTTTCAGATGATGAAGCAAAAGAGTTTGTAGCTGAACTGATACCACAGATTGAAGAGCAGATACCACTTATAGAAGAAGCAATGAACATCTCGGATTTTCATCAGATGGAAAGACTGACACACAGTATCAAAGGTTCTGCGACCAACATAGGCACAGGCGGTGTCTCAGATCTTTTAGTCGATTGCAATACCTATCTTAAAACAGGTACCGATATCGATATAGCCAAAGCCTATGTAGCACACCTCAAACAGTATACACAGGAACTAAAAGCGCAATACGCTTAAGCCCTTAGTTTTTTTGCAAACTCTACAGCTTCTTCTGTAGGGTTTTCTCCTGCAATGATCCTTGCGATCTCAGAAACCCGAGTGATATCATTCAAGACTTCTACTTTACTCTTCTGTCCGGTTTTTGTCACGACGATATGCTGCCCTGCTTTGGCTGAAAGATGAGGCTGATGAGATATTGCAAAGATCTGGTATACCGATGAGAGTTTATGGATCATCTCTGCTATGGCTATGGATTCATCCCCGCTCACGTTCGCATCGATCTCATCGAGTATCAGCACGCCTTGTCTTCTCTTATCTGAGGGGATGGTCACAGCCATAAGTGCAAGACGTACACGGTTGAATTCTCCTCCACTGAGTGTAGATGTCCTGGAGTCTCCAAGCATTACCTCTATGCTATCGGTCCCATGATGACCCAAAGAGACAGGAGAAAACGCTAAAGAGAGTGCAGGTAGTTTGAGAACTTTCAGATACTCTGCCAAAGTGATTTCAAGATTTTTGGCTTCTTTCTTACGTGATACAGAGAGTTTAGAAGCTATGATAGAAAGCTCTGAAAACTCCAAAGCCAGAAATGACTCCAAAAGGCTCTTGTCTTTTTCTATGTTCTGATAACCGGAAAGTTCTCTTTCTTTGGCTTCTTTATAGGCTAAAGCTTCTTCTATGCTCCCGTAACGGTTCTTCAGTGTCGTGAGTTCTCCAAGACGGTCAAGCACCTCTTCCACATTTACCTCTTCAAGTTCATCGGCCAGATTCTCTGTCTCCTCAAAATCGGCCCGAAGCTGATTCATGGCATCTGTGAACATTGAGCCGTCTTTGTCTAGAAGTCTGTAGACCTCTTCAACACTGGTTTCAAGCGTAAAAATATCTGAAGCTCTTGATAGTGCGTCTTTGATCTTGTCTATACGTGATAGCTGCTGTTTGATCCTCAGCAGCTCTTCCTCTTCCCCTATCTTTGGATTGATGGAAGCTATCTTCTCCACTTCATAGGTCGCAAACTCTATGAGTTCAGCCAGTTTGGCTTCATCTTCTTTTATCTTGTCCAGTTCTGAAACCTTCTCTTTGTAGTTGCGATAACGTTTTTTATACTCTTTTAACAACTGTTTAAATGTTTGGTCTTTCTCTTTGAGCTGATTATCGATCATCTCTAAAAGGCTCTCTGACTCAAAGCCTCCTCTATCACGCACTGAAAGGTATTTTACATAGGGTTCGAACATCTCTGCCAATGCTTTTTTGGAAATATTCTGTCCATCGATAAAATAACGCAGCTTCTCTTTCTTCAGTGTTTTAAGCGTGAGGTCATCTTCTAGTTCGTATGCATCGCTTTTAAGACCGATAGGCTTTGCCAGATTCAGCTCACACAATGCCGCCGCACCTTGAGTGGTATGACCGAAACTCGAGAGTATGGCAGACATCAGTACGGACTTCCCTGCCCCGCTCGGACCGGTCAGAACGACCAGCCCATTCTCGAACTCCAATTCTACTTCATCAAACGTAACAAGATCACGCAGATATAAACGCTCTATCAATATTTGTCACCCCATTTTAGTTTTTCCCTTAATACAGAAAAATAGTTTCGCTCTTTTCTATGCAAGAGCTTGGCACCTTCCACTGCTCCTCTGATCGTAAGAATGTCACCTTCATGCATCTCATAATTATCCTGTCCGTCTATTACTGCGATCAGCTTCTCTTTGGAAGAAGAGAGTTCTATAGTAAAGTCTGCGGGTACTACAAGAGGACGCTGGTTGCTTAGTGAGTGAGCCAAAATAGGTGTTAAAATAAATGCCTGGGTCAATGGGTACATCATAGGTCCACCTGCAGCAAGATTGTAGGCTGTTGAACCTGTTGGTGTAGAGATGATAAGCCCGTCTCCCTTATAGGTATTGAACCACTCGCCATCGATGGCAGCATTGATGTTGGCCATTTTGGAAACGACCGGACGTGTGATAACCACATCATTAAAAGCGAAAAACTTTTTCATCTCTCCATCTTTTGTCCTGACACACCCTTCTATCATCATCCTGTCATCGATACGGTACACACCTTTTAGAAGCTGATCGAGAAAATTATCTACATCATCGATGGTAATATCTGCCAAAAACCCTAAGTTACCTGCATTGATACCTACTACAGGTTTATTGTAGCCATAGCTGCGGCGTACCAATGAAAGCAGTGTACCATCACCGCCCAGGGAAACCAAGAAATCTGAGACTTCGCACATATCTTTGAACTTTATGCCCTGTTCACCTATCATTTTGGCCGAGTTTGAAGCCAGAAGCACCGAAATACCCCTAGCCTCGAACTGTCCTTTGATACGTTCATAAAGTCCTTTGATATCAGGATCATTTGGTTTCAATATAAATCCGGCTGTCTTGATCTGATCCAATTTCTGATTACTCATCTTCTTCCTATACTATAAAAAACTGTTAGTGTTAGAGTAACATAAATTGTGTCGTTAGTATATAAAAATGTGTCATATTGTTATATTTTTGGGACTGAATTTAACCCTAAACTACTTTTTGATATAATCGCGTCTATATTTTACACGAGGATAGTCGATGAGAACACATTATTGTGCTGAAATTAACGAAAAACATATTGGTGAGGAAGTCACCGTTGCAGGTTGGGTTTCCAGCCGTAGGGACCACGGTGGACTTATATTCATCGACCTAAGAGACAAAGATGAAGTCGTACAGCTTGTATGTGACCCTGCAGATGATGCAGTTGCGCATAAAACAGCTGAAGATGTAAGAGATCAGTTCGTATTGATCGCAACAGGTAAAGTTCGTGCCAGAGGTGAAGGGCTTGAAAACCCTAAACTCAAAACAGGTAAGATCGAGATCGTAGTGAACAAACTGAACATAGAAAACCGTTCCAAGCCGATGCCTTTTGATCTCAATGATGACAAGGTAAACGAAGAGATCAAACTCAAACACCGCTATCTGGAACTAAGAACACAGAGATCTTACGACATCTTCAAACTTCGTTCAAAAGCGACTATCGCTGCGCGTAATGCACTCGATGAACTTGGATTCCTTGAAGTTGAAACGCCTATTCTTACCAAATCCACACCTGAAGGTGCCAGAGACTACCTCGTGCCTTCACGTGTTCACGGTGGAGAGTTCTATGCGCTTCCTCAGTCCCCTCAGCTTTTCAAACAGCTTCTTATGGTTGGTGGTTTTGACCGTTATTTCCAGATAGCAAAGTGTTTCAGAGATGAAGACCTGAGAGCAGACAGACAACCCGAATTCACACAAATAGACGTTGAAATGTCTTTCTGTGACCAGGAAGATGTTATTGCTGTAGCTGAAAAGCTTATCAACAATATATTTACTAAATGCGGTTTTGACATCCCTGCTACATTTAAACGTATGCCTTACTCTGAAGCGATGGAAAAATACGGCTCAGACAAACCGGATATGCGTTATGATCTGGCTATGGTCGATGTGATAGACATTTTTGAAAGATGTGACAATGAGATATTCTCAAAAATAGCAAAAGCACCTAAGAAAAACCGTATCAAAGCACTTAGAGTACCAAAAGGTGATGAGATCTTCTCAAAGCGCCAAATGAAAGGTTTTGAAGATTATGTACGCAAATTCGGTGCATCAGGTCTAGGATACTTCCAGATGAAAGAAGACGGTCTTAAAGGTCCTCCAACGAAATTCT
>DATCTA010000048.1:0-2543 GCA_036568165.1 Sulfurovum sp. | reverse complement strand
GCACATGAACTGGTGCATATGATGAAAGGGAAACTTTCAGTAGAAAGTGTAAAAGAGAAAGGGAGTACATTTACACTCTCTTTGCCTTTTGATCTGGTAGAAAAGACCAACCAAAGAAAGTATAGACTGCCTGAAAAAGTATTGATAGAGAAAAAAGTATTTATAGTCGATACCAATTACAATTCAGCTCTGGCCGTGAAGAAAATGTTCGCTTATTTCAGACATGAAGTGACGGTACTTTCTCCAAGTGAATTTATGAAAAATATGCCTAATTTGACATCGTATGATATTGTTGTTTTACATGAGAGTTTCTTTACGATCAGGCTGGTTGAGTATCTTAAAAAGATCAAGATGGAGAAGGAACTTAAGGTAGTTGCACTCATTTCACTGCTTCAGACAAATAAAGAGACTTATGTGAATGAAGTGATAGATACACATCTTTTCAAACCGCTCAACCAGGAACGTGTATTTGAGATGATCGTGAATATGTATGATATTAAAGTACCGGTTCAAAAGGAAGAAGATGAAAAGAATGTTTCCAAAGAGATCCAAACACACCGAAAACATATTATGGAAACAAAAGGTGTTACACAACATTCCTTTAAAGATTTCTCCGGAAGAAAGATCCTTATCGTGGAAGATAATGTGATCAACCAAAAAGTACTTTTGAGTCTGCTGCATCATTCGGGTATGAGTATCTCTATTGCAAACAACGGTCAAGAAGCTGTTGATATGATCAAGCAAGGAAAAGTAGAATTTGATCTTGTCCTCATGGACATCAATATGCCTATTATGGATGGATACGCTGCGACACAGATGATACGTCTTGACAGCAAGTTCGACACTATGCCGATCGTTGCGTTTACTGCATTGGTACTTGACAGTGAAATCCAAAAAATGTTCAACTGCGGTATCAATGCATTTTTGGCAAAACCATTGAATATCGGAAAACTCTATACGGTATTACAGTTGTATCTTTCTCATACAGATGTCGTTCCAGCAAGAAATGAAGAAGCTTTACCTAAAAAAGAGATCACGTATCAGGGTATCGATATCAAAGAAGGTCTCAGACATGCCAACAACAGTGATGCACTTTATCTAGAGGTACTAAAAGAGTTTACCACAGCGTATGGAACCAGTGATGAGATATTCAATAAGTTGGTCCAGGAACACCGTTATGAGCAGGTTAAAATGCTATGTGTTGATATGAGAGGCTTGAGCGGGACTATCGGTGCACAGGAGATGCATGATCTGGTCACAGAGATACTTAATAAAATACTTTATAAAAAATATGATCTTCTTGTAAATTATAAAGAAAAGTATAGATCTGAATTACAAAGATTAAATCATTCTATAGGACAATATGTCGAGGCAGCCTGAAAGACAGGCTGACATTTGAAGATACGTTTATCGTATCTCGGCGATGAAAGCATCTTTTTGAATGTATTTTCTTACATCTTCCAAAAGTGAGACTGCCTGGGCTCTTTGTCTGTAAGGCCCTATGAGCAGTTTTGATATCTGCTTCCCATTGATTGGAAATGCAATGATCTTATAACGGTAACCTGCTTTGTTAATTCTGGTAAGTAAACTCTTTTTCGGGCTTCCTGAAAAGGAACCTACCTGTACATAAAAGTTACCCAGATCATGTTGTTTGGTGACCTTCGGTAATGTTTCCTTTGGTGGGACAGAAGGTATTTTGGCTCTGATCTCCTGTTTGGTCGTCCATGGTTTTTGGGCATCTTTCATCACGATCTTTTCCCTGCTTTCAGGTAAATATCTACGACAGATACGTAATCTTTTTTTGAAATAAGGAGATGTCTTTAGATTCGAATAGACGACCTCGTATTCAGATGTGCTGGCATGCGTGAACCATCCGTTACCAAGATACATACCCACATGGGTTATTTTGCCTTTTGGTATCTTATCTGTGTCAAAGAAGATGAGATCCCCATAGGCAAGTTCATGCATTTTGATCTCATTTCCTTTTTTGGCCTGTTCTCTTGCCACACGAGGTATCTCTATACCCATACTGCCATAGAGGTAGTAGGTAAACCCTGAACAGTCAAATTGATCAGGTCCTTCTTCTGCCCATACATAGGGGCGCCCTTGAAGTTCTTTTACCATTTTGTCAAGATTTTTTTTCGAGGGTTCGTATTTGACCAGAGGTTTTTTTATGGCATAGTTAGGTTTTTTGGGAAATGGATCAGGCTTACACCCCGTAAAGAGCAGTAGTAAGCTTGAGACTAGAGCAAGATATATGATATGTTTCATAGCAGGTGTATTCATCACTCTTTAATCCGGTACAGCTTTTTTAGGCAACTTCATTCCAGGTTGCCATGGTGTAGTATAAAGAGAACTGGTGGTTTCCATCTCTTGCAGAGGTACATCGCATTGCATGTATTTTGCACGTTCATCGGAACTTAAATAGCGTTTACACAGCTTCATTCGTTTCCTATAGACAGGCTCTTTTTCAAAGTGGCTCACGGTCACCTTTCTATCTTTACTGCTTGCATGAGCGAACCATCCATCACCAAGATAGATAC
>DATCTA010000047.1:0-5885 GCA_036568165.1 Sulfurovum sp. | reverse complement strand
TGAAGGTTCATCAATGTTGAGTTGGAGCGGTTCATCGGCTGTTTCAGGGGAAGGTACAGCGACCTCTTCAGGTTCTTGCACTATTGTTTCTTCTGCAACAGGAGCCTCTTGAACTGGTTTAGGTTCTTTCGTGCTTGTACTCGCTTTGTTCGATAAGAACTTGTTAAGTACATAAAGCAACTCTGTGGTTTCGATCGGTTTAGTGATATACTCATCCATACCTTCACTCAGGAATCTCTCTCTATCGCCTTTTAGTGCATTCGCTGTCAAGGCTACGATAGGAATGTGTGCTACCTCTTCATCTTCTTCGTAATCAAGGATCTCATGGGTTGCCTCAATACCGTCCATTACCGGCATCTGAATATCCATAAAGATCAGATCATAGTTTCCGTTTCTACGTTTTTCGAATGATTCAAGACCGTTGTTCGCGATATCAACAGTGATACCGTGCTCTTCAAGAATACGTCTGATGAGCTTTTGGTTAATGATGTTGTCTTCAGTGACCAATACTTTTGCGTCAAATTTGGTTTCCTGTGTTGCTACGGCCTCTTCAATAAGTTGAGGTGAGACAGTTGCAGTATTATTGAGTACGTTTTTGAGCTTTTTGAGTGTAACAGGTTTAAAGATTACATTTTTCTGGTCAACGCCAAATCCTTCAACTTTATTACGGCTGGTGACGTTTGCAATAATAACAAGCTTTGATTTGTCCATACTGTGGATAGCATCGAGCATATTTTGTTTTGCTTTATCGATGTCGATCCAGTAGTTTTTACATACATCATTGTAATCAAGCTCTTTGAGTTCTCCAACAGATTCAAAGTGTTTGACCTTCGGCCCAAAGTATTGGAAGTATTTTTCAAGGTAAGTATCCAATTTCGTTGGTACTTCCTGCTCATATTTACCAATGGTAAGTTCTGTAAAGGCATTTTCATAATTGACTTCAGTTGAAGTAACTTCTTCCAGCGGCAGTGAGAAGAAGAATGTAGTACCATGATCTTTTGCACTCTCAAGCTCAAGCTTTCCACCCATAAGTTCAACGAACTGACTGGAAATAGTAAGACCAAGACCAGTACCACCATATTTTCTTGTAACAGATACATCGGCTTGCGAGAAGGCATCAAAGATACGAGATTGCTGGTCTTTTGTCATACCGATACCATTGTCTCTTACACTGAAATGTACTCTGTTCACACCCTCATCATCTGTGATTTTCATGATCTCAAGGTTGATCTCTCCGCCGTAACTCGTGAACTTAACTGCATTAGATAGAAGGTTAATAACGATCTCTTTGATCTTGGTTGGGTCACCTTTAAGTTTAGGAGAGATAGTAGGATCCATATAGAAGTTGAGATCGATATTTTTCTCTGTTGCAGCAACTGCATACGTTTCAACGGCACTTTCAAATTCTTCTGCTGCATCAAATACGATATTCTCAATCTCAATTTTATTACTTTCGATCTTAGAAAGGTCAAGAATGTTGTTGATAATACTAAGAAGGTTTTCAGAACTCTTATCGATAATAGAGAGGAACTCTTTTTGCTCGTCTGTAAGTTCTGTACTACGAAGGATCTCTGTAAACCCAACAATCCCGTTCAGTGGTGTACGGATCTCATGAGACATGTTCGCAAGGAAGAGAGATTTAGCTTCATTTGCCTGAAGCGCGATAAGTTTATCATCTTTTGCAGTCTCAACAAGTTCTTCGAGGAATTTATAGGCTTCTTTCGTACCTTCGTGTGTATCAAGGTCAATGTTTTCAATAGCATGCGCATCAGATGCAAAATAGTCATCACTTGCTTTCATCTCTTCAACAGCTTTGTTAAGAACGTCCTCAAGCTCTTTAATGTTTCTTGTAATATCCCTTGCAGTTGTATATCCAAGATAAGCCAAGATAAAGCTCAGTAACCAGATCGCAGCTGCAATTCCAAGAAGAAGTATCTGCTTTTGAAGATAGATGTTACTCAATTTCCACAGTGCGTTTGAAACGACAAGTTCCGCTTTTGAAAGCAAGGCGATCTTTTGTGTTTGCAGAGAGAACCATGTCATTACATCTTCAGCATAGTCCCCGTTATCGATATCTGTTTGAATTGCTGATGATGTCAATTCAAGTTCGTTGATCATCTCTTTTGCCTGATCATTATAGAGTACTCTTTCAAGTTGCTCACGCAATACCGGGTTGGTCACCTGCTTGATGTCAAAGATGTTCGCTTTTGTTTTGAACTGGTCCCATAATGCGATCTCATCAAATGCCAAAGAAGATCTTTTTGCCATGTAGTATGACATAAATCCTCTCTCCATCGATGCATTTTGTTTAGCTGTATAGAGCTGAATCAGTGTAGAAATAAGTGATGACATCTCTTGATCAAGAGAATACTGTTTAACTGATAAGAGCTTATCTAAAACAGGTGTAGAAAGTTTCGCTTCATAATCTTTAAAATATACATCTTTAAAGTCTACATTTTCTGTATCAATCTTTGCTCTTGATTCAGCAAGCTTATCGATATTTTGCAGTAATCGTTTATATGGATCAAACGGTGCAGCAGTTTGTTCACCCAATAGTTCAAGCAATGCTGGAAGGTAAGCTGTATTTTCAGTAATGATCTCATATTTTGCATCTTCGAAAGCACTGTCAAGGACCTCTCGTTGCTTTTTCAGTGGTTCAGCAAACGCTTTTTTATCACTACCCAGGTATAAAGCGGTCAAACCACTCTCTTGACCAATGTTAATGAAGGCTTTATCCAAAGCGGCATTGTTGATCAAGGTCGTTTTAAGTGCATTTGCCCTCTCAAAGTTCAAGTATGAAGTTACAAAGAAGTAACTTGATAGTAGGATGAGGAGGGTAATTGGTACGAGACCAATGAGTTTAAGTCTATTACGAATAGTCATAGTATCTTCCTTTTATTTTGCTAGTGCATTGATTTGAATTTCAAAAGACAAAAAGTGTCCCCAGTAATCTCTGATGAGCTGCTCTAAATCATTACTGTCTTCGCAGAACTGTATTTTGTAGAGTGTATCAGAAAGAGCATTGATACGAAGGTTGCTGGATGCACCTTTTAGCAAGTGTCCTATCTTTTGGATCTTTTCCAAGTCACCCTCTTCATAGGCTTTTAACATGTTTTTTGTCTCAACATGACCTTGTTCGATAAAGTCATGCACAAATTCTTCGATAAGTTCAACAGGCAAAGAAAGATCATTTGCTGCCTCTTCAAGCCGGAAGTCAAAATGAATTGGTTTTACATCATCAAGATTGATGGTACCAAAACCTTTTTTACTCTCTGTTTTTGCAGGTTCTGCGACCACATCTTCTTCTATTTCGAAGAGATCCATCTTCTCTTCTTGTTGAAGGTTAGAAGATGTAGTAAGTCTAGAGAGAGCAGCGTAGAATGATTCTACCGCTTCTCTTTGTGTATCTGCAGATGCAGCAGAGATCTTTGCGATAAGAGTTCCGATCACAGGAAGTTGTAACACATCACTCAGATGAGAGAGCGTAGAAACTGCATTGGCTCGTTTGTCCTGATCGGAACTTTGAAGGTCCTGTTCGAGTCCAAGTGCTGTATCGATGTATTCATTGAGGAAAGTATCGTAGTCTTCATGTGAAACACCGATCTGTTGGGAGATCCTCTCTACATCTATAAGGATCTCAGCAGTGTCATCAGTGACAACTTCATGCTTCTCTTCAGATATACCCAGATCATATGTCACGGTATCTTCAGACAAGAGATCAAGAGAATCTTCTATCTTCTCTATGTTCTCTTCTGCTTTTTCTTCTAAAACAAGATCAAACAGTTCATTGTCTTCTTCGATCGTTTCAGGCTCTTTGATCGTATCTTCTGTTTCAGCGATAGAGATAAGGTCAGAATCAAGATCCAGGGAAATAGTCTTCTCTTTACTCTTTGCCTCTGCCTGAACAGTAACTAGAGTGAGGTGGCCAAGCATACTTGAAAGTGAGCTTTTGGATACAGAGAAAGTTTTGTCGTCATTACCAGTTGAGATTGTCAATTCTGTTGGGGATGGAGTATCAAACGTTATATCGCCCAGTGCGATCTTTAAAGACAATTCATCTATATGGGATAACCCACAGAAATCTAACAAACTATCATCGGCAGCAATGATTTTATTTGTTTCATTTAGTATGTAGTACATGTATCAACAACTCCTATTTAGTTTTTTTCTTTTTCTAGCAAATCCCTGTAAATAGGAATGGACTCTGCAATTTCTGTCTCAGAGGCAGGCCTTCTTGCTGCGGTATATCCGGTGATCTGTCCATCAACTATGATAGGAGAGATATGTGAATAGACCCAATAGTATCTACCATCTTTTCTTAAGTTCTTTACGATACCGGTCCATTCTTTTCCACTTTGTATCGTGTCCCAGACTTCTTGAAATGCTGCTTTTGGCATATCTGGATGTCTGACTATATTGTGGTTCTTTCCTTCTAGCTCTTCTTTTGTATATCCTGCGATCTCACAGAATTTTCTGTTTGCATAGGTAATAATGCCTTTAAGATCAGTAGAACTAACAATCAAGCCTTTTTCAAAGGTATACTCTTCATCTATCGGATCAGGTCTCTTCATAGTATTCATTTCCCCTTTTTTCATAGTATGTCAATTAAGAAGTGTAGTTCCAGTAAACCCAAAGTCAGAAAGTTTACTGTCTGCAACCTGGCAATCTTCTGGAGACCCATGGTTTTCTGTCCTCACTTCACAATGAGTTTAGCTTTTTAACTTAGAGTTATGTATATTATAATATAGGCCACCATATCGAAGTTCAGAGGCACCACATTAAAACACTACTACTAAAACTCTATAACAAATAAACTAAAAATAGAATGAATAAAGGACTCTTTTAGTAAAAAATATGAAATTATGTACAATTAGGCATTATAATTTTTAATAATGTTTGAAATTTTCTTATTTGTAACTTTCTCAATTTCTTCTGGTGATGCATTTTCTATGGCCTCAAATGTACCGAAATAATCAATGAGTTTTTTTACGGTTGCTTTGCCTATTCCTTTCTTATTAAGCAGGGAAACCTGTGTATCCTCTTTTCGTTTTTTGTTTTGGTGATAGGCAATGGCATAGCGGTGCGCTTCGTCTCTTTGACGCTGAATCCATTGAAGACGTTTGTCATTGGGTTTGAGTTCAAATAATCCTTGCGCTGAATAAATAATGTCTTTGGCCGCACCTTTTGCACGATGTGCTTTAGCATCCAGTTTCTCTTTTGCTATGGCAATCACATCAAGGTTGATGTGCGCATCTTTTAAAAGTGCTCTTGCCAGGTTGAGATTGGCCTGTCCACCATCTAGTATCCACAGATCAGGCGGAGGTTCTTCTTTAAAGTTCTCTATACGCCTGGAGAGCATCTCTTTCATCTGTCCGTACTCATCACGCGCATGTAAAGTGTATCGTCTGTAGGCATTTTTGTCCCAACTGTTTTCACTCCAGACCACCATGCCTCCTACGGTCGCCGCACCCATAAGATGTGAGTTGTCAAATGTTTCAACACGGTAAGGAATGACAGTAAGGTCAAAAAGGTCTGCTATCTGCTGTTCTATGATCGTATCATTTTGTGTTTTACGTAACAGCTCTTCACAGTTTTGCAATGCCAATGCGATAAGTTTTGCTTTTGGCCCTCGCTGTGGTGTAAGTATTTCGATCTTTTTGCCAAAACGATCCGAAAGTGTCGAAGCTACCTGTTCGGAATCTTCAAAAGTATGCGCCGTGAGGATCTGTTTGCTTATGTTGGGGCTGTCAACGGTATAAAATTCCAGTAAAGCTTGTCGATAGGCTTCATTTTCATCAAAGATGTGTGTATGTCTGAAATAGGTGTAGGCAGAAGAGATGATCTTTCCATCACGCATGAAAAGTTTTACTATAACACCTTTTTCA
>DATCTA010000046.1:0-6164 GCA_036568165.1 Sulfurovum sp. | reverse complement strand
GATAAATATAATATTGAGTATAGTGTTTTAAATAATCAAATTATTTTCCATGATACAATCAATACAATACTAATCAAAGTCAAAAAACAATAACGGGGTTCAAAAAATGACAAAGTTTGTCGGAGCGCATGTGAGTGCGAGTGGAGGTGTAGATAACGCACCGATCAATGCGATGGATATAGGGGCTAAAGCATTTGCACTCTTTACTAAAAACCAAAGGCAATGGATAGCAAAACCTTTAGAAACACAGACCATAGATGCATTTCATACAAATCTCGAGTCCTCAGGTATCTTACCTAAACACATTCTTCCGCATGACTCATATCTTATCAATCTTGGGCATCCAGAAGCAGACAAACTTGAAAAATCCAGAGAGGCGTTCATAGATGAACTGGAACGCTGCCGTATCTTGGGCCTGGATAGACTAAACTTCCATCCGGGTTCACATCTTGTGAAGCTAGCCAAGAAAGACCCTGAATATATGGACAAATTGATGCAGGCAGAACTCGAATGCCTGGATGTCATCGCTGAATCACTAAACCGCGCCATAGACGCCACAGCAGGTTCGAATGTCAAACTGGTCATCGAAAACACTGCAGGTCAAGGCTCTAACCTTGGATACAGGTTTGAACATTTGGCACATATCATAGACAAGGTGGAAGATAAAAGCCGTGTAGGCGTCTGCATAGATACCTGTCATATGTTTGTATCAGGGTACGATATCCGTACGCGTGAGACTTATGATGAAACATGGAATACTTTTGATAAAGTAGTGGGAAGAGAGTATCTCATGGGTATGCATATCAATGATTCAAAACCGCCTTTAGGCTCACGTGTTGACAGGCATCACTCTTTAGGTCAAGGGGAGATCGGATGGGATGCCTTTAGGTTTATAATGAATGACTCGCGTATGGATGACATACCTCTTGTCTTGGAAACAATTGATGAGTCGATCTGGGCAGAGGAGATCAAAGCACTCTATGCTTTGATTGAATAACTGAGTCAAGGACGAAACTTCAATAAGAAAATCAACTTAAAAAAAGGGAGAAGAAATGGGAAAAACAGTAAAAGGTTTGGCACTTAGTGCAGTAGCATCTACGGTAGTTATGGCAGGCGGATACAAGATTCCGGAACAATCACTCAATTCAATGGCTCTGAGTTCAGCATATACAGCACATACTACAGGAGCGGACACAAACTATTATAACCCTGCTAATATGGCGTTTATGGATACTGATAGAAGTTATGTAGAAGGTGGTCTGACGTTAGTACATCTTCCATCCAATGTGTATAATTATGGCCCTATTTCAGGTGAGTCTGAAACAGAAGATATAGTTATGCCTTTTTTCCATTATGTTGCACCGGCAATTGGCGACTTTAGATGGGGCGTGAGTATGATTGTACCAGGTGGATTAACGAAAAGATGGGAGACACCTTTTCAAAAACTGTCAGCAGAAGAGTTCACACTTAAAGTTATAGAACTTAATCCAAGTATGTCATATAAAGTTACAGATAATTTTAGTATTGCTGGAGGTTTAAGATTTATTTATAGTGAAGGTGTTGTAAAGAGTGATGGGCTAGAGTTTAGTAGTATTCCTGGAAATGATGCTTATAATATTAAAAGAGATATGGAAGGTGATACATTTGAATTTGGATATAATTTGGCTTTATCGTACAGGCCGACCAATGATATCAATTTGGCTGTAACCTATCGTTCTAAGATTGATCTTGATGAAGAAGGTACCGCAACACTTTATAACCAGGGAGTTCCATTTTATAATGGTGATGCAAGTGTATCAGTTCCTTTACCAGCGGCACTTAATATAGCAATATCTAAAACGTGGGCAGAGAAGTTCACACTAGAATTTAACTATGAAAGAACATATTGGTCTTCATATGAAACACTAGATTTCACTTATGACACAACTTTACCAATATTTGATGCTCCTGTTCCTAAAAACTGGAAGGATACAAATAGATTTGGATTAGGTGCTACAATGGAGATGGATAATAAGATCACTGCGATGATGGCATTTGCTATCGATGAGTCACCTGCACCTGTTGAAACTCTAGGGTTTGAGCTTCCTGACAGTGATGCAAAGGTCTTCTCTATGGGATTCAGATACCAGCAGACGGAAAACCTTTCATGGGGTGCTGCATTCTTATATACTGCCAAAGATTCAATTTCTGTAGTGGATAATGATCTAATACCTGGAGGAACTTTTACTGAAGGTGGAGCATACTTAACAACGATAGGCGTAGCATACGAGTACTAAGATGGAATACAAGTTTAATAACTTTTATGAGCTCATAACCTTTCAGGCAAAAAAGCGCGGGAGAAAAGTCGCGCTTTTTGTGGATGATGAGAAGATCACCTATGCAGATATATTGCAAGCTGCCGATAGATTTGCAGCCTTTCTTGCACAAAAGGGCGTTAAAAAAGGTGATAAGATCGCCTTTTTTTTACGCAATTCTCCAGAGTTCGTTTACAGTATATTTGCAGCATCCAAACTAGGAGCGATCGTTGTTCCTATTAATACCTTTTTAAAAGAGGATGAACTTACATATATCTTGGATGACAGCGGTGCTTCTGTCTTGATCGCATCTGCCGTTCATGAAAAGGTTGTCAACAGTTCTAAGGCCAGCAACTTATGCCAATTCATAGTGTGGGAAGAGGAAATGAGTGCTCAGGGGGAACAACACTACTCTTTTGATGAAGCACTTCAAACGCAGACCTCTGTAGAGCATACACCTAGTAGGCTCGAAGATACAGCTGTCATCATCTATACTTCAGGAACAACAGGTAAACCTAAAGGTGCGATGCTGACACATAAAAATATCTTCTCAAATGCCATCTCAGGAGAAAAGACGATCAAAGTAACGCCTAGAGACAGGGGAATCGTGTTCTTACCGATGTTCCATTCCTTTACTTTCACGATCGGCATCATGCTGCCGATGTATATAGGTATGAGTATTGTGATCATCAAATCGCTTAAACCTTTTGCAAATATATTCAAGCAGACATTACTGAAACGCGTTTCGCTCTTCTTTGGTATACCGGATGTTTACAATGCTTTGGCTAAGGCAAAACTTCCATGGTATTTCATGTGGTTCAACAATATCAGGGCATTCATTTCAGGCGCAGCGCCTCTGCAGCCTAAAACACTCGATGCCATGGCAAAAAAATTCAAAAGAGCAACATTGCTGGAAGGGTACGGGCTCAGCGAAGCAAGTCCTGCTGTAAGTATGAATACCTTTAAAAAACAGAAGGCAGGTTCAGTAGGAACAGCACTTGAAGGGTATGAGATCAAGATCGTTGATGGTGATCTGAAAGAAGTGGATCGCGGTGCCATAGGCGATATCATCGTTAAAGGCGATAACGTGATGAAAGGGTATCTCAATCGCCCTACCGCTACAGATGAGACCATCATCAATGGTTGGTTACTGACAGGTGATGTAGGGTATATGGATGATGAAGGGTTTCTCTTCATAGTAGACAGGAAAAAAGATCTGATTATTTCAAAAGGGATCAATATCTACCCTCGAGAGATAGAAGAGACGATAGATGCATTCATGGGAGTAGCTGCTTCTGCCGTGATAGGTGTGATGGATGAGAAAAGCGGGGAAGTGCCTGTGGCATATATAGAACTTGAAGAGGATATAGAGAAACTGGATGAAGCCGGTTTGAAAAAGTATCTCAAAGAGCAGCTTGCAAATTATAAGATACCAAAACAGATCCATGTGATCTCTGCCTTGCCAAAAAATGCTACGGGCAAAGTGCTTAAGCGTGTGCTTAAAGAGAATCTCAGGGAACAAGAGTGACCATAATACAATATTACTGTATTGTTCCACTACTGAGTCATTCTTATAGGTAATAAATCTGGACAGGTTGAATAAAAATGAAAGCTATCATCAATGCAAAACTACTTCTGGAGGGTCAGTTTATTGAAGAGAAAGTACTTTTATTTGATCAAGAGATCATAAAGATAGCCGATAAGATAGAAAGTCAAGAAGTAGATATCATCGATGCCAATGGTGCTTATGTAAGTGCAGGGTTCATCGACCTTCATATACACGGCAGTGGAGGTGCAGATGTTATGGATGCAACACCTGATGCATTGGAAATTATCTCTAATACGCTTCTTCAAACAGGAACTACCTCATTCTTGGCAACGACAATGACAATGTCAAATCAGGATATTGTCAATGCTTTACACAATGTTCAACTTCATGCTGACAAAGTTACAGGTGCAAATCTTCTAGGCATACACCTTGAAGGACCTTTTATCAATCCTTCTAAGCACGGTGCACAAGATAAAATGTACATACAAAAGCCTGATATTTCATTGATAGAAAACTATATACAAGAGATCAAGATGATCACATTGGCACCAGAAGTTGAAGGAAGTGAACAGTTTGTCAAACAATTGACAAAAGAGTTTTCAAACATTATCTTGAGTATTGGGCATTCAGATGCAAGTTATGAAGAGAGTAAAGAGAGTTTTACCTGGGGTGTGTCGCATGCTACCCATCTTTTCAATGCCATGAACCCTTATCATCACAGAAAACCCGGTATCGTAGGTGCGGTGTTTGATTTTGATGTGACCTGTGATATCATCGCTGATCTTGTGCATACGCATCCTTCTGTGCTTGAATTGGTGCAGAGCGTCAAAAAAGAGAAGCTTATGCTCATTACAGATGCCATGAGAGCAGGATGTATGAAATGTGGTACGTATGACCTTGGCGGCAGAAAGGTTGAGGTCAGTGAAGGCAAGGCGCTTTTGGAAGACGGGACACTTGCAGGTTCTGTACTTAAAATGAATGAAGCTTTGGCCAATATGAGCAAATACACCTCCATGGATATGGCTGATATCATCAACAGTGCAACCAGGATACCTGCACAAAAACTTGGTATCAGGAAAGGTCAGCTCAAAGAAGGGTATGATGCAGACATAGTCATCTTTGATGAAAAATTCAGTATCATATCAACCATAGTTAACGGCGAGGTAAAGTATAAAAGGTAAAGCAACTTGGTTGCGTGAGCCTGCTACTGAAGCAAACATAGTGTTAACGTAGTATATGGAGCTTTGCTTCAGATGCGTTCGAAAGGATAGTAATGTTTGGATTTTTAAAACGTAAAATTAGAGAGATATATGCACCTGCGGATGGGCAGGTGGTAGCCCTTGAAAGTGTCAACGATGAAGTCTTTTCCAAGAAACTGGTGGGAGATGGTGTAGCACTCATTCCTATGTCGGATGTTTTCAGCGCACCTATCGAGGGAAAGGTCACGAAAATATTTTCTACCAATCATGCCTACAGTATAAAGAGCCCTAAGGACCTTGAAGTAATGGTGCACATTGGATTAGAGACAGTGGCTCTAGAAGGCAAAGGGTTTGAAAGACTTGTCAATGAGGGTGATGAGGTCAAAGTAGGAGACCCTATCATCCGTGTGGATCTACCATACATTCGTGAACATGCCAAAGATATCATCACACCTATTATTATTTCAGAGGAGAGTGATGTAAAAACCATCGATAAACGGTTAAATATCGTAAAAGGTAAAGATGTGATCATGGAGGTGAACTGATGACACAAAACTATGAAATATCACACTATTTTATTTATGCTTTAGTACTGGTTGTATTTTTTATCGTACTTAAGATGCCTAAGAAGAAATAAAGAAGCTTTATTTTAATGCTTCTTTAATAGACTCTGCTACACTTTCTGCCCTTGTTCCCAAAACGATCTGGATAGACTTTTTGTCCGGTTTGATGACACCTTTTGCCCCAAGAGCAATGAATGTTTCATCAAGCAACATCGTACTGTCATTCACAGACATACGCAGTCTTGTGATACATGCATCGGTATGTGTAATATTTTTTGCACCTCCCAAAGCTTCTATAAATGCCATGGCTTCTTCATTTTTACTGCTTTCTTTGTTGTCATCACTCTCATCAAATATCTTGAGTTTGAAGTATTTGATCGTGTAGTAACTTGCAACGAAATAGATAAAAGCGAATAGTGCACCCAAAGGAAGTATAAGCAAGGGATTGGTTGAAAGTTTGTAATTAATAATATAATCGATGAACCCCGCTGAAAAACCAAACCCTGCATGAATATCGAGTGTCTGCGCTACAGCAAGAGCAAGTCCGGTAAGAAGGGCA
>DATCTA010000045.1:0-2532 GCA_036568165.1 Sulfurovum sp. | reverse complement strand
AAGGCTTACAGATCCTATGATCTTATTGCCATCGATATCCCCAACAAGAAGGACCTGTCTGGCTGCTGTAACAAAAGAACCGATAAAAAACAGAAGTAAAATGAGCAATGTCAAATAGACATTCATTTGATGGTCAAAGACCTTTCCAAGCGCAGTCAATATCACATAAAACACAACCAAAGCATACACTGCCCATATCCATGTTTTTTCCGTTCTTAAACTTTTAATACTCAATAAAAGCATCATTAGTGTTACCACGGAGAAAATATCTTGGCCTACAGTACCGGGGAACTCTGACATGATAGCTGCAGAAAAGAGAAAGATCAAAAGAGAGAAAAAGAGATAGACAAAGTTGTTTTTTTGAGTGATCTGTTTCATATGTTCTCCATTGATGTGACATAAGGTTTTAAAAGGGCATAAAGCCCTGAAACCATAATAGGGGTTATACGGTCTGTTCTTCTTTAACTTCTTCCACTTCTGCGATCCAAAGTCCAAAAAGTTTATATGCAAGTGCAAAAATAACTGCACCTATGAAAAGTCCGATCATACCCATCAATATCATACCGCCAATAGCTCCGATGAGGATCACGAGCATTGGGATATCCACACCTCTACCCATGAGCAATGGTTTTAAAACACCGTCACTCGCTCCAACAATAAGCATGTAGACCGTAAAGATGATCTCAGCCGTTCCGGAGCCTTGAGAAAACACATAAGCGATCACAGGACCTATGATAAGCAGTGCAGGTACTTGAATGATCGTCAAGAACATGATTCCAAGAGCCAGAACAACAGCAAAAGGTACACCCATCAGAACCAAACCGATCAGCGCAAAAAATGCCTGTATCACAGCAACCCCTATAACTCCTGTAACAACAGAACGAATGGTTAGTGTAGTAAGTACTGCCCATTCATCACCTTTCTCTCCAACTACACGTCGTAATAGATTGTTGTAAAACTTTACAGCATCATCTCTACCTATCAGAAACACTGCAGCAATGATGAACGAACCGATGAACATGAAGACAGTACCCAGTCCGCTTCCCAATGCTGAAAATATCGATCCAGCCATTTTTTTAATGTCATCTTTAAATGGTTCCAATGTCGCCTTCAGGTTATGAGATGCATCATCCCAAAATGTATAGACTTTTTCACCTATAAGGGGCCATTCTTTGACTTTTTCAGTTGGAGGAGGGACAGTTAGATGTCCTTCCTTCATAGTATGTGCAAGCGTTTTAGACTCTGCAATCACAGTGTCTGAAAGCATATAGGTAGGTACCAACAGTGCAGCAATGACAGCTATGGTAAAACCGATGATCACTTTTTTACGATTTCCAATACGTCTTTCCAAACTGTTGATCAGCGGAGAGATCGCTACAGCAATGATAATCCCCCATACAACAATCCCCATAAAAGGTTTTGCAATCAGATAAGATATATAAAGAACTATTGCAAGTAAACCCAATTTGATAGCGATCTCAATCGCGATCCGTACTTTCTCTTCCCTTTGTGTAATGTTATCCATCATTTTTCCCTTCCCCATGAAATTGAATTAAATATATTATAACTAAATATAATCTCAAAATAATTAGTTATTCTATTTTGAAAAAATCTGAAGTTTTTTACATATTTAAATAGTGATTTTTAGTATATCAGCCTATTCTTTACAGTGAAGTCAGAGGTGTGCATGTGTAAAGGTCAATTCACACACCACTTGAGCATGATCACTTTGGATGATGGAGCCATCTTTATGGGTTTGTAAGTGTGTATCAAAAACATGGTAGTTAGTTACAGTTCCTATCTTGTACAGACTCTCTTCGTTAAAATGCTCTGAAATAAAAATATAATCAAGCACATTCCCCTTGCTTTTAAAGTAGCTGGTAGGTGTTCTTTTTGGCATTTTTGCTTCCGGGTGAGGGTTGTAGGCCTCTTCTTTGTATTGATAGCTCGCATCATACAAGAGATAAGTATCTTCACTTGTATCATCATGGTATGCCGGGTTAGTAAGTGCCTCTATAGTGAGTGAATGCTCTTTATCGTTCAGGTCAGACATGAGTACAGTTGGTGTGTGTTGTGAACTTCGAATGTCATAGAAAAGTGAAGATGCCTCACACAATCTTTGCCTTAGGGCACCAGATTGCTTCTCTTCCAATATTTTACGTACACGCTCTTTTTTCTGTGCCAAGGTGTCCTCTTTTTTGAAAACATATTCAAATGCGTTTAGTCTATTTGATTTTAAATGGCATACGTAGACCAAAAGCTCTTTCCCATTTGGCAATGAGATCATTGCTTTTATAGGAACTCTGGAAAATTCGAAGACATCTTTAAAATGGTGTTTCTCAAGGCTAGGAGCATGTAGATCAACACCTTCTATATTTTTTATGGGGTATTTGGAGGCTATGGCAACGGTGGTAGTTGTATATTTATTGGGTGTTGTTTCACTCAGCTTTGCATCATCAACTGTTGCAAAATGCTCATAACCCAACTCTTTTACAAGTGTTTCCAAGACTTTTTTGGAGAAGACCTCTTGAA
>DATCTA010000044.1:0-4036 GCA_036568165.1 Sulfurovum sp. | reverse complement strand
CATTCCACCGATATTCACTACCGAAACAGAAGCATTAATATTCTTAAATATAAACTTATGAAAAGCAGGTGCAAAAGGTGCACCCTGCCCACCCAACGCAACATCTTTTCGCCTGAAATCTGCAACAACAGGTATACCGGTTTTTGCATTCAGTATGTTAGGGTCACCTAACTGCATTGTAAATGGAAGATCCCCGGTTGGAGCATGCCAGAGTGTCTGACCATGCAGACCTATTGCTTTGATGCTCTTTGGGTCTATATTTTCACGTATGAGCAACGCACCTACGGCTTGAGTAAAAAGCAGACCTAAACGGTGATCTAACTCAGCTATATGTTCGATACGCTTTTCACTTTCAATGCAACTGAGAATATCGGCTTTAAGCTCCAAAGGTATAGGATACTCCAATGAGCTGATAAGTGTACACTCTTCAGCACTGATCTCACAAAGTACAACATCCACACCATCAAGTGATGTACCTGACATGATACCAATATAACGTTCTTTATTCATTTTTACAGCACCTTTATAGTATGAATGATTATACATATTTAGACTTAATATGGTTATAAACACAAAGCTGTTTATGATACAAATAATGATTCTGTTATCGAAGTGTATTATATAAGTGAACTTCAACTATACTTCGACAAATAAAATAAGTTGGTAAATATGAAACTAAGTAATAGAGCAAAAAATATCGCACAATCTGAGATAAGAGCGATGTCGATCCTATGTAATGAAATAAACGGCCTCAATATGGCACAGGGGCTTTGTGATCTTGATGTTCCATTACCAGTGGTACAAGGTGCAAAAGAAGGTATAGACAGCGGCAAAAACACCTATACTTCTGCATACGGAAACTATAAATTAAGAGAAGCAATAGCCAAAAAACAAAATGATTTTTATGAACAAGGCATCAAAGCGGAAAATGTACTTGTTAGTCTTGGTGCAACTGGCGCTTTTTACTCTACAGCTATGTCACTGCTCAATGAAGGTGATGAAGTCATCCTTTTTGAGCCTTACTACGGATACCATGTGGCTACACTCAAATCCATCGGATGTAAGATCAAATACATCAGAACTGCACCTCCTTCGTATGAGATAGACTTTGAGGCACTGAAAAGCCAGATATCTGAAGAGACCAAAGCCATACTTATCTGTAATCCGTCAAATCCAAGCGGAAAGGTCTATAGAAGAGAGGAACTTGAAGAACTCTCGGCTATCATCAACCAAAACGATCTCTTTCTTTTCAGTGATGAGATGTATGAGCATTTCATCTATGATGATCTTGAGTTCGTTTCTGCACTCAGTATAGAGAGTTTAAAAAGCAGAACAGTGGCGATATCCGGTTTTTCAAAGATCTACTCCATCACCGGATGGAGACTGGGATATGCCATCACACAAAAAGAGATCATCGATGCAGCATCAGCCTATAATGACCTGGTCTATGTATGTCCCCCTGCACCGATGCAAAACGGGGTACTTAAGGGGTTAAATGAACTGCCAAGATCTTACTATGTGAACGTAGCCAAAGAGCATCAGGTAAAAAGAGACAAATTCATTAAAGCACTCAATGACGCAGGACTTAAAGCCGAGTATGTCAAAGGGGCTTACTATGTACTGGCAGACATCTCCAAACTGGAAGGTAAAGACGATAAAGAGAAAGTTGTTACACTGCTTGAGAAAACCGGCATCGCGGCTGTACCGGCAAGGGCATTTTACCAGGACAGTACAGGTATCAACCAGGCGAGATTTTGTTTTTCAAAAAAAGAAGAAGAGATCGATATGGCTATTGAGAGATTGAAAAATCTTCAATAGCTTATAGGCTTACTCTCTTTTCCACTAATCATAATACCAAAAGCTACTATGGTACCTATGAGTATCTGCCAAGCAAACCCTGGTTTGAAACCAAATAATGTTCCCAGATCTTCTCCAAATACATAGGGCTGAAGTAGTAATACTGTCATAAATCCGCCCATTAATGCAAGCGGTACGGTCAAGGCACTTCCGCGTTTAGTAAAGATCGCTGCCCCGAAAACACCAAGTAATCCTGTATAGGCAAATGCCATGACACCAAGAGCAAAACTAAGCAGCGGAAGTTCAGTATAGCGCTGCCAGTAGTAAGAAAGCATTGCCATCAAAGAGAGTGCAACAGCAAAGAAGATCACAGCACTTCGTCCTGCTCTGACAAAATGCATCTCATCAACATCAGATCTTTTTCGTTTCCAAGGTTTATAGATGTCTTCAATAGCTACAGATGACATCGCACCCAATACAGAGTTAGAACTGGACAAGGCTGCAGCCACAGCACCAACAGTCACAAGCCCTCTCATACCTTCAGGCATCTCATGCAGGATGTAATACATAAAGATAGTGATCTCCTCACCCTCGAACTGTTGTACCACTTGGGTAGTTAAGCCGGAAATTTCAGGATGTTGGTAAAAAAGGTAGAGCAAAAGACCGATCATTAAAAAAAGTATCGCTACAGGAATAGTCAGATAAATGCTCATCATAAGAGAACTTTGAGCCTGTTTGGTACTTTTGCATGTCAATGCTCTTTGTGTCATATCCTGGTCCAGACCATATGCAGCGATGTTCAGAAGCAGCCAGCCGCCAAGCAAAGCCCAAACAGAAAAACCGCCCGACATTGACCAGTCAAGAAGTTTGAGTTTATTGTCGGTCTGCAGTGTAGATACGATAGTCGAAAGGTCTGTGTTGATCGCAGTATAAAGATAGACCAGAACAGCAATCCCTGCCCCTATATAGGTAAAAGCCTGAATAATATCGGAGAAGATGATCGATTTCACTCCGCCAAAATAGGCATACGCCAAAGCACCAAGCATCAAAACAGCAATAGATATGGCCACATGCTCCGGTGTGATATCTAAAAAGAGTATCATAGAGATAGCCAAGGCACCTATGTAAAGCCTTGCACCTGAAGCAAAGAGACGTCCAACAAGAAACATCACACCTGCTTGTCTCTTGGCAGATGAACCATAACGTTTTTCAAGAAGTTCATAGACGGTCACAGCCTTGATCTCATAAAAACGCGGGATCAGTACTTTAGCTACAAAAAAGACCGCCAAAAAAGCTGAAAGATAAAATCCTATGAATGTAAGATCTTTTCCATAGGAGTATTCAGGAGCGCCAAGAAATGTTGCCGCAGACTGTGAAGTAGCCAGTACAGACATCGCTGCTGCGAACATAGGTACACTATTGCCACCAAGAAAATAATCACGTGTATCCTCCACCTTCACTCTACTTAAAAGTACGGATGACACGATTAATACTAAAAAATATGCAAAAAAAATGGCCCAGTCAAGAATGCTAAATGCAGAGTTCATTAATATCCTTTAGGCGGGGCTTTAAGATCCAGACATTTAACCCCGTCTCTAATATCACTCATGAACTTCTCTCCAGGGTCAGACTTCACAGTTCTGTAGCCCTTATCCCTCTCTAACCACAATGAAGTATTTTCCATCTGCTGATACTCATGATGCCCTACGAGATACTCTATCGAAGGATATTTGGACTTGAGGTAGTAGACCAGATCGATGTTCGCCTGGCGTTGGGCAGGTGTGAGGTCATCAATCTTGTTATCCTTTCCTCCAACATTCTCTATACCGATACTTGAGTAGTTGAGCCCTATCACATGACGTGCCATCCAGGTTTCCGGCATCAAGCGGTAGATCGTACCATCACGCGCAACCAAAAAATGTGAGGAGACATTGAGTGCAGAGGCCTTTACAATGTCTTGTCTGTCAGAAAGAAGCTTTTCAGGCAATAGACGTTTGAAGGATTTATCAAAATCCATTTCTGCAGTCCAGTGAAGCAAAATGATCTTTGGTGTGATCTCTATATTCTCTACATCTTTACCGTAGTGCGACATGATATACTCTTTTGTCATGGCAATACGCTCAGGCCCAAAATCTATGGGTTTGTCTATGATCTTAAGCTGTTGTATGGGTTTTGTAGTACAAACTAAAGGTTGAGGTTCCTCTTTACCACAGGCTGTAAAGGAAAGAAGTGCAAGAGA
>DATCTA010000043.1:0-7045 GCA_036568165.1 Sulfurovum sp. | reverse complement strand
TATGCAGGCAGTAGGAATGGTGAATGACCATACGACAGATTGTTTCAGATATGAAGAATTGAAAAAACTTTCAAAATAATAAATAATGCTCTGTTTATGAGGTCGATTGTAATAAAATGTTGTAATATTTGAAATCAAGTGAACACCTTAGGTTCTTCAGAGGGTTCAATTTTACAAAGGCTTGTTTGATGTTTATCTTCTCATCTGATTCTTATTTCTCCAAAGTATTTCCATATTTTAAATGGAGTATATTTGGACTTCTTGGTATCAACATGGTTCTTTTCTTTATCCATCAGACAGCCATAGAAGGGATTGAATCATTGGCATGGCTTGTATTGCTGCTGCTTTTTGAATGGGAAACCTCTCAACTTGATCAGCCCTATATAAGCAGTGTAGAGAAATGGAGCATTCATATTGGTAGAATATTGGCTTATATCCTGATCATTTACTCTGCATATGAATATACCACATCAACATATATACAAGAAAATGGCCCTACAGATATGTATAATGCTGCGACTTGGCTATTGATCGTATTTTTACTTGAGTATGATGTTTATTTTCCTAGAGCATATAAAAAGTGGGAATGGCATATCAGAAATATATTCAAAAGTATTCTGTATGTAGCACTTTTTTTAATCGCACTGTGGTGGTGGATAGACGGAGAATTTTTTGACTTTTATGATGCACTGCTTTGGATCATATGCTTTTTCTTTATCGAATTGAATATCTTTATCTTTGAAGAAGAGATATCATTTGAGGAGAAAGTTTAGCTTTTTATTCAACTTGTTTCAGATATGAGAATATATTGCTAAAAAAGAAAATCATGAGACTCTTTTTATAGAGTCTCTTTTCTAAATAAGGGATAATTAGACTGCTTTGCTATTAAAGAGTTTAAAGAGATCCGAAAGTGTTTGATGCATATCTGCACGGTTTACTATCATGTCAATAAGCCCATGTTCAAGCAGGAATTCTGAACGCTGAAATCCTTCAGGAAGATCCACACCCACTGTCTGCTTTATAACCCTTTGACCGGCAAATCCGATAAGTGCACCCGGCTCAGCCATGATAATGTCACCAAGCATTGCAAAAGATGCCGATACACCACCCATAGTAGGGTCTGTTAAAATAGAGATGAAAGGTAAACCTTTTTGATGCAGCCTGTTGAGTGCAGCTGATGTCTTACTCATCTGAAGCAACGAATAGGTACTTTCTTGCATACGTGCACCTCCAGAAGCTGAAACAATAATAAATCCACACTCTTTTTCTATCGCCCTGTTGATACAGCGAACGATCTTCTCCCCTTCGACTGAACCAAGACTACCACCCATAAATGAAAAATCAAATACAGCGATCTCGATAGGCTGACCGCCAATCGTACATGAACCGCTCATCACAGAAGAGCTTTTACCTGTTTGGGCTTTCGCTTCTTCTATACGTTTTTTATAAGACTTTTTATCTGTAAACTTCAATGGATCGACAGGAGCCAAAGTACTGTCATGCTCAACAAATGAACCCTCATCTACGATAGACTCTATACGCTTTTCGGCTGAGATTCTGAAATGATGATTACATTTTGGACATACATTCTGTTTGGCTTCAACTTGTTTGTAATACATCAAAGCGGTACATTTAGGACATTTGATCCATTGGTTAGGTGTCTCTTGTGATGTTTGTGCTGTTGTTTTAGATTTATTAAAAATATTTCCAAACATTCTTACTCCTGTCTCTTTATCGTTTATGAATCAAAGCTTCTATTTGGGCTATTGTATTTTTATCTTTTGATACTATAACATAATCCGCCTCAACAATCACTTCGAGTCCTTCACAAAGTGCTAAACCGGCAGCAAAATCGTAAATACGGAACGCGCCTATAAACAGGACGAAATTGACCGAACGGGCATAGGCAAGCGAAAGTGCTATAGCGCCTGGGGATCTGAACTTTAGTTTCTGTTCTTGCAGTGCAGCTACAAATGCAGGGTTTGCATAGGCTTTTTCAAAGAGCCCTATCTCTCCATGTTCCCTGATATCTGGTGTATGAAAGGTGGATGAAAAGAGTTTTCCCTGCTGTACTTGGGAATCTGCAGTTTTGAAAAAGATATCGCCATTGGCCAAGTTGCATACAACAGCCGCATCCAAAAGACCATCAGCATTGATCTTTGCAACAGATGTACCGTAATAAGGAAAGAGAGACAGAGCATTTGAAGAACCATCGATCGGATCAAGAATGATCTTCTCTTCACCCTCACCTATAATTCCGCTCTCTTCAGACTCTATCTGTCCAAAACTACCCAAATGCTTTACAAATATTGCTTCGGCAAAAAGATCAAGTTTTGAACTGACATCCCCTCCGGCTCCCACTTGGGTTTTTTCAAACCAAGAGTCCTCTAAACCATTCTTTAACGCTGCACTCAGCTCTTCGTTAGCTTTAATACAGGCTTGAATGAAAGGTGTCATCAAACTTTTACTCGCCTTTAGCACCTGTAACGATCGTAGGTTTTATACCACGCGGTGCAACCATCCAGAACTTACGTATTTCACTTCTGAAGTTCTCTAAAATATATGTTGCTCTTTTGCTTCCTGTCTTTTCAACATAGTCTTTAAGAAGTGCTTTAAGCTCAAACATCTCTGTATCCCACTCATCGGTATCGATACGAAGCGGTTCAACAAGTTCAGGGTTTACTTTTTCATAGAATTTTCCATCCATGTCATAGACAAATGCCTTACCGCCTGTCATACCGGCACCGAAGTTCACACCTGTCTTACCAAGGATGACCGCAACACCGCCTGTCATATACTCACATGGGTGATCCCCCGTACCTTCTACAACAGTTGTTGCTCCAGAGTTACGTACACCAAAACGCTCACCTACTTTTCCGTGAATGTAAAGAGATCCGCCAGTTGCTCCGTAAAGACATGTGTTACCGCCAAGTGCGAATTCATGTCCAGCGTTATCAGAAGTGATAACGATCTTACCACCGCTCATACCCTTACCGATATAATCATTTCCTGCACCATATACATTGATGTTAACACCGTTTGCGAGGAATGCACCCAAAGATTGCCCTGTAGTACCTCTAACATTTAGTGTGATCGTACCTTCCGGTAAACCTGCATTTCCATGAAGTGCAGCGATCTCACCCGAGATACGTGTCGCAAAACTTCTATTGAGGTTGGAGATCTCTTTATTGAGTACGATCTTTTTACTCGGATCCTTGATGCTGCCCATAACTTCTTCAAGAATTGCTTTTTCATACTCATTTTGATCATATGGCTCATTGAACGGTACCTGGCATGTGTTAACACCTTCAATGTCATAGAGCATTTCACCGAAGTTGAACTTCTTAGCGAACTCATCATCGATCACTTTAAGCAATTCATTCTTACCAATGACCTCTTCTAGCGATCTGTATCCAAGTTCAGCAAGGATCTCTCTTACTTCTGTTGCCACAAATGTAAAGTAATTGACTACTTTGTTAACATTTCCGGTAAATTTCTTTCTCAAATGTTCATCTTGTGTCGCAACTCCCACACCACAAGTATTCAAGTGACATACACGCAACATGATACATCCCACAAGTATAAGCGCACCTGTACCAAATGCATACTCTTCTGCACCCATGATAGCAGCTTTTACAATGTCAAGACCTGTTTTAAGACCACCATCCGTCTCAAGAGTCACCTGTCCTCTGAGGTGGTTTGCTTTTAGCGCATTATGTGCTTCGATCAATCCAAGTTCCCAAGGGTTACCAGCAAACCTGATAGAACCGATCGGTGCAGCACCTGTACCGCCGTCAGCACCGGAGATAATGATCTTGTCTGCATAAGATTTAGCCACACCCGCAGCGATCGTTCCGACACCTGCTGTAGATACCAGTTTAACCGCAATTCTTGCATGAGGGTTCACCTGTTTCAAGTCAAAGATAAGCTGTGCCAGATCCTCGATAGAGTAGATATCGTGGTGCGGAGGAGGTGAGATAAGTGTCACACCAGGCTTTGTAAATCTCAGTTCAGCGATCAACGGAGATACCTTGCTTCCTGGAAGCTGTCCACCCTCACCCGGTTTTGCTCCTTGAGCAACTTTGATCTGAAGTTCAGTCGCAGATCTCAAATACGCTGGTGTTACACCAAAACGCCCTGATGCAACCTGCTTGATGCTTGAGTTCTTTTCCGTACCGTAACGTAACGGAGACTCTCCACCCTCACCTGAGTTCGACTTTGCACCGATCTTGTTCATTGCTACTGCAAGTGTTTCATGCGCCTCTTGTGAGATAGACCCCATTGACATCGCTGCAGTTGAAAAACGTTTGAATATTTCACTTAAAGGCTCTACTTCATCGATACTGATCGGTGCTCTGTCGCTTTTGAGTTCATAGAAGTCACGGATGAACTTTTTGTCACGTTCATTCACAAGTTTCTTTACTTCTGCATAATCTTCAGCTTTTCCGCTTTCAGCAGCTTTTTGCATAGCAGCAATAGTCGGACGTGAGAAGTCATGGAACTCTTCACCTTTTTTATACTTATAGAATCCGCCCTTGTATAGTGCGTTCTTTTTACCATCAAACTCATGGGTAAAGGCACGTTCATGGTTTGAATTAAGACGCGCATCGATATCTTCATATCCAAGACCTGGAAGTAATCCTTTTGCACCTTGAAAACAATCTTCAACGATCTCATTACTTAAACCGATAACATCGAACAATCTTGAGTTTCTGTATGATGCAAGTGTAGAGATACCCATCTTTGACATGATCTTCATCAAACCTGCACCCATTGCTCTTCTGAATTGCTTTAGAAGAGGTTTCATAGCTGGATTACCCTCTTCAAGTTCTTCCACTGTATGATAGAGTAGATAAGGGAAGATAGCTGCTGCACCAAAGCTGAGAATACAAGCAGCAGAGTGAGGGTCAAACACTTCACCGGTTACTGCCACCATACTTGTTAAATGTCTAATTCTCGCTTTCAATAACTCTTGATTAAGGCGTCCAACGACCATGAGCATAGGAATAACTTTATTCTCTGCATTAAGGTTTCTGTCATCTAGAATAATGGTTCTGACACCATTATTTCTTACATCGTCGATGATACGTTCAGTAAGCGCATAAAGACTCTCTTTAAGATCACCCTTATATGTTGTATCGTATTTTCCTACTTTATAGATCGGGTCATACTTTTCGTTCCCCTGTGTACCGAACTCTTGAAGCAAACAGAACTTCTCAGCCGACATAATAGGAAGTACCGTTTTAAGACGTTTTGCATGCTCCGGACTGTCACTTAGGACATTATGACTCTCACCAAAACCTGTATTGAGACTCATCACTGTCTTTTCACGGATCGGGTCGATCGGCGGGTTTGTTACCTGTGCGAATTTCTGTTTAAAGAAGTCTGTAAAGTTACGTTGCTCTGTAGAGAAAGCTGCCAATGGTGTATCATCGCCCATCGCACCTGTAGTCTCTTTCCCTTCATTGATCATCGGTCTGATCACTTCTCTGATAACTTCAGAAGTAAAGTTGAAGTAACGCTGCTTAGCGGTCATATCTCCATATTGTGCTTCACAGGCAGTAAGATCAGTGTTTGGTACATACTCTTGAAGATATGAAAGATTTTCGGTCAGCCATTTATCATAGGCATTGCCTGCTTTTAGATAATCATTGATATCACTGTTCTTGAGTACTTTCCCGTGCTTAAGATCGATCCCCATCATTTCACCCGACTGAAGTCTTCCACGTTCAACGATCTCTTCATCAGGCAGATTAAGTACCCCATACTCAGAGGATATAATCAGTCTGTTGTCCTTGGTTCTGATATATTTTGAAGGTCTCAATCCATTTCTGTCAAGTACACAACCGATGTAACGACCATCTGTCATACTTACAGCTGCCGGACCGTCCCATGGCTCAAATGTTGCACTGGCATACTCGTAAAATGCTCTTAGCTCTGTATCCATCTGCGGATTGTTATGCCACGGTGCGGGAATAAGAGAACGTGCTGCTTTGAAGAAATCCACACCGTTTACACGCAAGAACTCCATGAAGTTATCCAAGCTGGCAGAATCTGACATACCGTCCTGGATCACATTTCTAAGTCTCTCCATCTCATCATCTGAGTAGATTGCAGATTTTGCTGCAGCCATTTTTGCTTTTACGTTAAATCTGTTCGCAGTCACAGAGTTGATCTCTCCATTGTGGGCGATCATTCTAAACGGTTGTGCAAGTTTCCACTGAGGAAGTGTATTGGTTGAGAAACGCTGGTGGAAAAGACAGAAAGAGATCTCAAAGTCTTCATCGGCAAGGTCTTTGTAAAACTCTTTAATGTGTGTAGGCATTACAAGCCCTTTATAAGAGATGACAGACGTTGAGAAAGAAGGAATGTAGAATGTCTCATCTTCGATCAATGCTGCTTCTATCTCTTTGCGTGAAAGATATACAAGTGCCTCAAAACGATTGATCGCAACAGGTGAATTAGGTGTAACGAATACTTGCTTCATGGTTGGAAGTGAAGCAAGTGCCTGTTTACCAAGTGCATTTGTATTTACCGGTACAGTACGCGTATAGATGATCTTGAGATCATTGTTGTCACAGATCTTAGCAATAACGTCAAAATCAGTCGGATTGTTCGAAAACACCATTGCAACCGCATAATTATCAGGAAGATGAACACCATTGGCTGTCGCTTCCTTAGCAAAGAATGATTTAGGCATAGAGAGAAGCAAACCTGCACCATCTCCAGTTTTACCATCCGCAGCTACTGCTCCTCTGTGCATCATACGTGAGAGGGATGTAATGGCATCTTCCAAGTTCCTGTGTGAAGGTTTATTGTCAATAGAGGCCAATAGCCCAAATCCACAGTTGTCCTTAAATGAAGTAAATAAATCTTGCATATTCCAACCTTAAAAATTATAGAATTGAACATCATATAGTGTTCCTAAATGGGGTGGATTATACTTAAATGTACGTTAAAGGCTCTTTAATACCTTACCAAGCCCACACTATCGAAGGTTAATCTTTCTTTATCTTTAACATCATTTTGACTATAATTTAAAAAA
>DATCTA010000042.1:0-6145 GCA_036568165.1 Sulfurovum sp. | reverse complement strand
CAACCAAAGATCTCAACCCTACATTGCTAGGCAGCATACTGCAGACACAAGACGGTTCATTTACCCGTCCATTTAACGCTGGAGACAAATATATCAGCTATAAAGTGCTCTCGAAAGAAGGCCAAGCGAACATGCCTTTTGAAGCAGCACAGGGTGCTATAGCTGCAAAATGGAAACAGCAGCAGCAAAGTCAGGCACTTAAAGATTATTTCGAAAAGATCAAAACCAATGCCGATATACAGGTATTAAGATAGACCAAAGCATATAAAATTTTAAAATAAAGAGAGAATATGGGACTAAAATCTGATAAATGGATACGTGAGAAATCGCTCAAGGAAGAGATGATCTCACCTTTTTGTGAAGGGCTTGTAGGAGAAGGTGTAGTAAGTTATGGGTTGAGCTCATACGGGTACGACATCCGTGTGACAGATGAATTCAAGATCTTTACGAATATTAATGCCGAGGTGGTTGATCCTAAAGATTTTAACGAAAACAATGTCGTTGACTTCAAAGGTGACGTATGTATCGTACCCCCTAACTCTTTTGCACTGGCAAGGACGGTAGAGTACTTTAAAATGCCGAGTGACACTTTGGCTATCTGTTTAGGAAAAAGTACTTATGCACGCTGTGGGATCATCGTCAATGTCACACCTTTTGAACCTGGTTTTGAAGGGCATATCACTATCGAGATATCCAATACTACGCCTCTTCCTGCGAAGATCTATGCAAATGAAGGTATTGCACAGGTACTTTTTCTTCAGGGAGATGAGCAGTGCGAGACAACCTACCGTGACAGAAAAGGAAAATACCAGAGCCAGACCGGTATCACACTTCCAAGAATTCTCAAAAAAAGTTAAGCGTACTTCAGCAATTCTCTATCACACTAAACCTGGTTTAGTGTGAACCCATTTCTTTTTCAAATAGAGCATAATACAGAAAAATACAGCTATAATTCCCTATCTATTCTAAGGATCTATATGCGTTATTTTTACAGTTCTTTCATCATTATGGCATTGGGTATTATCGGGGCTTACATGTTGGGCTCTTTTGCCGCTGTCTATATTGCTTTTCTACTCATCATACTTGAGATCTCACTCTCCTTTGACAATGCCGTGGTCAATGCAAAGGTACTTGAGACGATGGACCCGGTCTGGCAAAGGCGGTTTATCGTTTTTGGTATACCTATTGCCGTATTCGGTATGCGTTTGATCTTTCCTTTGGCCATTGTATCCGTAGCATCAGGCATGGGCTTCATAGAGACACTTGACGTTGCGATGCATCAACCAAAAGAATATGAAACGATACTCAAAACGACCGAAGCAAATATTTTTGCATTTGGTGGTGCTTTTTTGCTTATGGTCTTTTTGGATTTCTTTTTTGAGGAAAAAGATATTAAATGGGTCAGGTTTATTGAAGGTTCAAAGATCGTTAAACATTTTTCCGGGGTATCGAACATTGAACTAATCTTGGCCATTCTAACAGGGATCATTCTTGGACATGTAACACAGGACTTTGATGTCCTTTTGGCCTTTATGTACGGTGTATTGCTGCATTCACTGCTTGGCATGCTCGATCACTTTCTCTCCACTGAAACCGTCAGAAGCGGTATTGCCGGGTTCATCTACCTTGAAGTACTCGATGCCAGTTTCAGTTTTGACGGGGTGATAGGTGCATTTGCTTTGACCAGCAATATCTTTATCATAATGATCGGTCTTGGGGTAGGCGCAATGTACGTGAGGAGTCTAACCATCTATTTCGTAGAGCATAAAACCCTTTCGGTATTCAGGTACCTGGAGCATGGTGCACATTATGCCATTGGTATCTTGGCATTCATCATGCTGATCAAGATCAATATACATGTGAGTGAAGTAGTGACAGGGACGATCGGTATCGGGCTGATCACACTGGCTTTTTTACATTCGATATGGGAAAATAAAAACGGTCAGGATAAAATACTCTAACCATAAAGGAAGATGATACTATCAAATCATCTTACCTACATAAAATTCTATAATCCTTTTTTCTCCAGCCACTTACACAGCATGTAAAGAGCAAAAAGATGCTGCTTGAACATGCCTCGCTTTCCTTTTTCAAGGTACATTTCCAGTTCTTTCTCGTTAAAAAGGTTCATTTTTTCCTGCACACGCCCAATGACAGCCAACTCCCCGCTCTCGTTCAACCACTCTATATAGGGATAGTTAAAGCCTTTTTTCTTACGATGGACGATCTCTTCAGGAAGGTACTTTTGTGCAACACTTTTTACAAGTGATTTGGACACATCTGCCATACGCAGTTCAGGGGTGCAGGCAAATGCTGCAGATACCACCTCCTTATCCAAGAACGGACTTCTTGCTTCTATGCTGTGTGCCATACTCATACGGTCCAGTTTACGCAAAAACACATTGCCCAGCATCACTTTCAAATCCAAAAAACTGTACCAATCTACTGGAGAGGTATGACCGCTCTGTTCGAACTCTTTGATATATGGGTCAAGGGCTTTCAGGGAAAGATTGTCTTTGACATTCATACGTAAAAGCCTGTTTTGCTGAAGGTCGGTAAATAGCTCTGCAGTTGAGCGGAACACGATGCTCTCTTCAAAGACACGTTTGTGCCACTCCCACTCCTTATGCATCGAAAAATGCGATTTGAAATAGTGCTGAAGCCATCCTTTGAACTTCAACTCCTTTGCTTTTTCCAGATCATAAAACTCTTTATAGGTTCTGTACCCCATAAAGAGCTCATCACTCCCATCCCCTGTTAACACCACCTTAAAGCCCTCTTGTTTAACCGCTTTCATCAGATGATAAAGAGGAAGCATGGCAGGATCTGCAAGTGGCTCATCTAGAGAAGAGACCACCTCTTCAATGGTGTGCAGAAAGTCTGTTTTACTGAACACCACTTCATGGTGCATAGAGCCTATATGGTCTGCCGCTATCTTGGCAAAAGGACGTTCATCGTATTTCTCATACCCTTCATATCCTATACTCAAGGTATCTATCTTTTGCTTCCTGGATGCCAGTGCAGCGATCAAGGAGGAGTCCAGCCCACCTGAAAGCAGACAGGCGAACCGTACCTCTTTGGGCAGACGCATTTCCACAGACTGCATAAGCACTTTTTCTAACTCTGCTGTGGCTTTTTCTTTATCATCAATCATCTGCTTTTCTGCCAGTGGAGTATAATACTTTTTCTTTTGTACCTCACCGCTACCAAAACTGTAAACAACCATCTCACCTGCATCCACTTGAAAGATGCTTTTATCAAATGTAAAAGGTGCGAGTGGTGTCTGAAAAGAGAGATATTGTGTGATCATACTTCTATCAAAACGCATAGGAAAGATCTCTTGAATGGCTTTCATTTCACTTGAAAAGACAAACTTTCTTTTACCCGACGCATAATAAAGCGGTTTCTTTCCAAAAGGATCGCGAAACAATTTTACCTGCGTTTTTTCTATGATCGCAATAGCGAACATTCCGCGAAAATATGTGACAAAATCATCTCCCCACTTTATATAGGCCGCATAGAGTACCTCTATCTCATTTTCTACTTTAAGCCCAAGTTCCTTAGCCAGTATCTTATAGTTGTATATCTCGCCATTAAAAAGCAGTTGTACCCCATTTCGGCTAAAGATCTGTGTTACTGCGTTTACATCCGTAACAGCAAGACGATGAAGTCCCAGGAAACACTGGTCATTCACAAAGGTACAAGTTGCATCTACGCCCCTGTGTGCCAATGTTTGGAACGCTTTTTTAGCATCATCTGGCTCATACTCACCTATAATTCCAAATATCGCACACACCTGATGAAGTCCTTGTTTATCACATATTTTCCCCATTATACAACCATAAAATAAATACTCTTCTCTTGCTTTTACTCTCTTTTGTGTTACAATGCCAAAAATTCATCTATATAAAGTAAGTAAATATGAAAAACCTAATCATAGTAGAATCACCAGCTAAAGCACGTACCATTACCAGTTTTTTAAATAAAGACTATAAAGTAATCGCTTCAAAAGGGCATATCAGGGACCTTCCAAAAAGCACGTTCGGCATTAGTATAGATGATGAAACGGGTGATCTTGTACCTAAATACGCCATCCCAAGAGAGGCGACCCCTACGGTAAAAGAGTTAAAGAAACTTGCAAAAGATGCACAAATGGTCTATATCGCTACCGATGAGGACCGTGAGGGTGAGGCTATCGGTTATCATATTGCCATGGCCATAGGAAAAGACCCGGCAGAACTTCCTCGTATCGTATTTCACGAGATCACAAAAACTGCCATAGAACACGCGCTTGAAACACCGAGAAAAGTAGATATGGATTCCGTTGATGCCCAGCAGACAAGAAGGCTGCTGGACCGTATCGTAGGGTACAAACTTTCTCCTTTACTGGCAAGCAAGATCCAAAAAGGATTGAGCGCAGGTAGAGTACAAAGCTCAACACTGAAACTGGTTGTGGACAGAGAACGTGAGATCAAAGCCTTTGTGCCTGAAGAGTACTGGAGCATAGATGCACTTTTTGAAAAAGATATAGAAGCTTCCATCTATGACTATAACGGCTTGAAAATTGAGAAAATGACCATTAAGACTGAAGCAGATGCTTCAGAGATCGTTGCTGCGGCAAAAAGCGAATCATTTGTTGTTGCATCACTGGAAAAGACACAAAGAAAGACCAAAACCCCTCCTCCGTTCATGACATCAACCCTTCAACAGACAGCTTCCACACAACTTGGATTTTCTCCTAAAAAAACGATGATGGTCGCACAGAAACTGTATGAGGGTGTTAAAACGAACAAAGGTACGATGGGTGTGATCACCTATATGAGAACAGACTCACTGAACCTTGCTAAAGAGGCTGTTGTATCAGCTAGAGACTATATTAAAAGCACTTACGGAGAGAAATACCTTCCATCTAAAGCCAAGAACTATGCCACAAAGTCAAAAGGTGCACAGGAAGCCCATGAGGCGATACGTCCGACCATGGTTGATTTTGATGCCAAGACCGCTGCGGATTATCTATCTGCAGACGAACTGAAGCTCTATACACTGATCTACAACCGTTTCCTGGCTTGTCAAATGACCGAAGCGGAGCTGGAATCACAAACACTGCTCTTCAAAGGAGACAAGTGCACCTTCAAAGCAAGCGGGAAGAAACTGCTCTTTGACGGTTTTTACAAAGTTACTGGCTATACAGAGAAAGACAAGCTTCTGCCTGAACTTGAAAAAGGTCATGCGGTCAGCATGGATGAGATCAAACAGGAGCAGCACTTTACAGAACCGCCTGCACGGTACAATGAAGCAAGCCTGATCAAAAAACTTGAATCACTGGGCATAGGTCGTCCAAGTACCTACGCACCGACAGTCACAACGCTGCAGACACGTAAATACATTGAGATAGAGAAAAAACGTATCCACCCGACTGATGTGGCCTTTACGGTAACAGAAATGCTTGAAAAGCACTTCCCTGAAATAGTCGAAAGCGGCTTTACGTCCAATATGGAAGAGACACTCGATGAGATAGCAGAAGGTACAGCTAACTGGCAGAACATACTTAAAGAGTTCTATACGCCTTTTGTCCAAAAAGTGGAAGAGGGCAAAAAAAAGATCAAGAGTCTTAAAGTGGCTATTCCGACGGGGGAGAAATGTCCAAAATGTGATTCGGAGCTTCTTTTGCGTAAAGGACGTTACGGTGAATTCGTAGCATGCAGCAACTTCCCAAAATGTAAATATACGAAAAATATGGATGGCACAGAGATAGAAGGACCTGAAGAGACCGATGAAAAGTGTGAGAAATGCGGTTCTGTGATGGTCATAAAGAACTCAAAAAGAGGAAAGTTCTTAGCATGTTCTGCCTATCCAAAATGTAAAAATGCCAAATCGCTTGAACCGGCAAAGGAGCTTACTGTTCCTTGTCCTGAATGTGGCGGCAAACTTCAAGAGAGAGAAGGAAGAAGAGGCAAATTCTATGGCTGTACCAATTATCCAAAATGTAAATTCATTGCAAACTTCGAACCTGTAGATAAAAAGTGTTCTGAATGTGGCTATACTATGGGCATAAAAACCCTCAAAAGTGGTAATGTCTATGAGTGTTTTAAATGCAAGCATAAAGAAAAGGCAGAACAATAGTTATGAAACAGATATTTTTATG
>DATCTA010000041.1:0-5404 GCA_036568165.1 Sulfurovum sp. | reverse complement strand
CCTGAGATAGGCAAGAGATTGAATTGGTTCTTTTTTGCCAGTGCTTTCACGCGTTCAGCAGTTTGGGCATCTTTGCATGAGAAATGGGCCTTTAGCATCTTTTCATCCATCTGCAGGGCAGTAAGGGTGACCCCTTTGAAGATCATACCCGATACCATTTTGACCAGATCACGTTTTTTGCGTTCTACCGTATCGATCGTTTTGTATTTGCTCACGATACTATCTCTGGTATATTTGCTCTGCAAAGAAGGATAGGCTGCAATCAGTTCTTGCATTTTGGCTTCTCCCTCTTGGGTATCACCGCCATAACGCCAGCCTTCAACAAAGAACATCCCTGCAAACAGCATCAAAATAGCTGCAGCACTCCACGCATGCTTCTTGCTGATCATAGAACCATAATTTCCACGAAGCACAACACCTCGTCGAGGAGTAAAGCTATGGTCCAATTCCAGGGTGCTCTTTGCATCTTCTGCCAATGCTGTCCTAGGAACCACTGCTACAATATCATCCATAGAGACGAGTGCCTCTTTATCCCCCAGTAAAAGAGGTTTATCAAACTTCTCTACGGACTGCTGGGCGAAAAAGATCTTGCCCACATGCTCCAATACAAAACCTTTACTTTGTAAAAATGCGGTGATCTTAGCTATATCATAAGCAAGGAAGACCCACTTGTCATCCTCTTTCCATACCATATAGTCATACGCTGTTCCCTCTTCAAGCAGACCCTCAAAAATCGATGGAGCGATCTTTCTCGCCTGGTAGGCATACCGGAGAGGCAGTACTTCCTTTTTGAGCGTATAAAACTGTGGCGGTAACATCACATTCACACTATGTGAAAGTGTCACGTGCTTCATGGAAGGATAAGCAAGAAGCAGTTCTTTAGTATTTCCCATAAAATTCAAAATGTTTCGCCTCTCCCTGAATATATTCAAATCTAAAGCCATACTGCTGTTCATCCAGCATGTAACTCACCTTGCACTCTGTAGCATCCATAAATGTTTCGCCTGCCAAAATGGCTTTTCTCTCCGTATAGTCCCCACCGTTCAAGGTCACAAATTCCTCTAATGAACCTACACTGTTCAAAGGATCTAATCCCCCCGAAGGCACCCACTCTTTGGCAATTTCGAGGTCCAGTCCGAAAAGATAAGCGATCAGTTCAGGCGAACTGTACTGCGCATCTATCTTCTCCGCCTTAGGAGAAAAACTGAAATACTTCTCCCATGGAACAGCGTTTATATTGGGATCATCTGCCTCGAACTGGTAACGGCTGAGCACCTTTTCAAACTGTTGGTAGGATATGATACCGTTTTTTTGGTGAAGCCTGCTTTGCTCTTTTTGCACATAACGGTCTTTGCTTCCGATCTCTTCTAACAGCAACTCCTCCAATCTTCCCACATCTTCCAAATCATACTCTTGCGAAAGGAATTCAAGAAGCTCTTGGGCCACAGACTTCAAAGCTTCTTTCTCTACACCCAACCCCAGCCAGTTCACATTCACCCCTTTATTCAGAGGATCGCATTTAAGCATAAGTGAAAATCTGCCATCAGGCGTGCTCAATGGAAAAACCATACTGTATAATACAGGAAAAACGTCTTTACTATTTTTAAAACTTTGAAATATATTTGTTATATCTGTGTAGTATATATCTGCCTGTATCAGTGCTTTTGTCTCACTGGAGTCTTGCTGGACCTCTTCAAAGTAGCTCAGAAGCACCATCGTCAATGCGATGACCACAGATAGGACCGATAATGTGATCAACAGGGCAAAACCTCTCCTGCTCTTTACACTGTTCCGGGTTCTGTGGGTTTCATCCATCTAAAAGCTCTATTAAAGTAAAATCTGTACAATTAGGTATTATTATACCAAAGCAAACTAAAGGACTTATATGCAGCAAAAAAGACCGCTTAGATCAGGATTCTCTCTTATTGAACTACTCATCGTTATCGTGATCCTGGGAGGACTGGTTGCCGTGGTGGCACCTGGACTCATGGACAGTGCTGATCAGGCCAAAAGAGATACGGTGTGCTTAAAGATGAACGATCTAGGAAAAAGGCTTGACATGTTCAAGCTGGATAACGGGGTCTACCCTGATACTGAAGAGGGGTTTGAAGCACTTTTAAGCAATCCCGATCCGGAAAAGTACCCTAATTACCGTGCAAAGCCTTATCTGAAGAAGATGCCTTCAGATTCGTGGAAAACACCTTTTATCTATATCAAAACTCCCGAAGGTTTTGAGCTGATCTCTTTTGCTGCAGACAGGAAAGAAGGCGGCGAAGAGAACAACAAAGATATCCTCTTTAGCGAATGTAGTAAATAAGCTAGTCAAATGTCGCATTCCAAGAGATACGAAGTGCGCAAAGGGTTCTCCCTTCTTGAACTCCTGATCGTCATACTCCTTGTCTCTGTCGTCTATTTTTTAGGCTTTGAGGGCTTCGAGATCGGTAAAAAAAAACCGCAAGCCCTTTCCCCTCTTAATCTCAAATCAAACATCGTCTCCTCCGAACAGTTTACGGGGAAAGGCACACTTGTATGTATCGATGAGTGCCGTTCATGCTATTTTAGTGAAGGAATCTCCTCTGAGTTTGAAGAGTATTCAAGCCCGATAGACCTTACGAAGATCGAAGCCTATACTATCGATCGGCAAGAATCTCTTGTGCAGATCGAATATGGCAGGTTTGATGATAAAAAGATCTGCCTGGTCATGGACTTTTACAAAAACGGAAGTTCCACACAGATCATTTTGAAAAATGAGGAAGGGAGCTATTTTCTCCCCGCTTTCTTTGGAGAAGCCGAACGATTTTCTTCTTTGGAAGAAGCCAAGGACCATTGGCTAAAAAACACTACCTTGGTATCTGACAGCGGAGAGTACTATTGAAAACGCTCCGTCCGGCCTTCAGCATTATCGAGATACTCATCTCCGTCATCATCATTATGCTTGCTATCGTCCCTGTGCTCAAGATACACACAAACAACCATGAACAGATCGTCTATATTTCAGAACGGAACAAACGCTCTCTGGAGGATTCACTCTATTTGAGCAACAACATTCTCTCCTATCACAAGGACAATAAAAATGCCTATGATATACTGAGCAAGTTCTTCAAGATCAAAGAGTTTGAAAGCCGCGATATACTGAAGAAGAGCGACAGGGATATATTGATCCCTGAGCAGGAGGATATCCTCTCCATGGAAGAACAAGCAGCTCCTTCTGCCACTGTCAATGAGATCATACTAAAAGGGAAGCACTCCTCGACCTACTATCACTTCACCCTGGAGGGATTTTGATCTTTTGACATTTTGATGAAGAGGATGAAAAGGGTAAGTCCCGTGATCATCAATATCGTATTGCCCAAGAGATCGTGAGACCAGTAAAAATTACCCCTTCCCTCTTTTTGCTCTACAAAGTAGACCACCAGCAAAATGCGCCATACATTCACGACAGAGAATACCGCATACCCGACAATCATCCAAAATAATTTTTGCCATGTTCCTGAGGGGTAGGCTAGAATAGAAGCAAAAAGAAACAATATAGGGATCATCCCATTGCACGCATGGTTGATAATGATCTTGTAGTGCGGATTGATCCAGATATCTATGCCCTGAAGCTGTACAGGGTCCAAAAAAAGACCGAGCATGGCAAGTGTCAATGCAGTCTGGGATTCATTCACATAGGTTGAGAGAGGATTGGTATGGGCATAGAAAAAGGTGAAAAGTATCGCTAAAAAAAGAAAATACAATACTATAAATCGTTTCATTGTGTACTATAGCAAGATACAGCTAAAAAAGTTATAATACCTATAATCTACACAAGGACGTAAAAAGGATGCTTTTTAAGTACAAAGGTTTTGACAAAGCAGGCAAAAAGGTCAAAGGCACTGTCACTGCAAGTTCTATGGAAGAAGCAGCTCAAAAACTTCGTACACAGCATATCTATCATGAAGGGCTTACACCAACTAAAGAGTTCTCCCTTGAAGCCTTTTCCAAACGTCAAATGCCTGGCGAGCTCCTGAGTACCTTTTCCAAAGAGCTCTCTTCCTACCTCCATTCGGGTATGACGATACTCACTGCGATCAAGCTTCTTGAGAACCAGCATGAGGGTGAAAAAAGATATGTCTCTTTTCTTAACTCCATCAAGACCATGATTGATGAGGGAAAATCCCTTTATCATGCGCTCAATGCACAAAAGGTCTATGCCCTGCCGGAATTTTTTCTTCAGAGTCTCAATGTAGCAGGGCAGAGCGGTAAAATGGTTGAGGTTCTTACCAATATGGGGAATTTTTTCTCTGCACAGAACAAGGTAAGAAAACAGGTCAAAGGGGCGATGACCTACCCTGCCATCATCTTCACCGTTGCGATAGGTATGACCTCTTTTCTTATCGCTTTTGTAGTACCGAAAATTACAGAGATATTTGAAGATACCGGGCAGGAGCTTCCTCCTATCACACAATTCGTACTTGGCTTAAGTAATTTTTTAACCTCCAACTATATCACGATCATTGTAGCTATTGTGCTTTTTTTGATCCTGTTCAAAATCGCCTATGCGAAATTGACTACATTTCATCGTATCGTCGATTCTTTGTTATTGAAAATGCCTGTACTGGGCACACTCATACAAAATCATGAATTGGGACGATTCTCTTACATTCTCTCGCTGATGCTCAATTCGGGTGTGGCGTATGCACAGGCGGTGAAACTTGCCAAAGCCACTTTTGCAAACTATGGACTGCGAGACCTGTTTGATAAAGCCTCCATAAAGGTACTCGAAGGAAACAAACTTTCAAACTCACTTCAAATGACAAAAGGTGTCAAACTCAAACGTAATTTTATGCAGTCTTTGGCCCTGGGGGAAGAGTCAAGCGAAGTGGCCCAGATCCTGGACAACACTTCCAAGCTCTATGCCGAAGAGAATGAGGACAGGCTCAAACTCCTCCTGGGACTACTGGAACCCTTTATGATGCTCTTTATCGGTGTCGTTGTAGGTGTTATCGTTGCAGCAATGCTTCTGCCGATCTTCACCATGACACAAGGATTGAAATAAAATGTCAAGCGTAAGTAAACTCATCATTTTTATGCTTGTCACGCTGCATCCTCTTCATGCAGATGTGATTGGGGGAGGCGTAACGCTTGGTTTCTTTAACCATGATCCTGACGGTGATGCCTCTTACCTAGGGACTTCTGCCAACCTTAACGATACTTTTGGCTTCAGTGAAAAGCAGGATATCTTCCTAAAAGCCTATTTTGAACATCCTCTGCCTCTCTTGCCTAATATAAAATTAGGATATTCTGTACTTTCACATGAGGCAAGCAGCAATGTAGTTGACTTTACATGGGGTGATATTGTTGATTACAAGGGGTCTATTGACAGCCGGTTGTCACTTGACTTTACAGATGTGACACTCTATTA
>DATCTA010000040.1:0-3260 GCA_036568165.1 Sulfurovum sp. | reverse complement strand
TGGATGGTTATTGTTGATGGTTAGCCCTCTAAAGATCTGCTCCATCAAAACAACTTTCACCAACTTATGTGAAAGCGTAATTTTACCAAATGATATTGCTTTATTACATTTAGTCAAAAAATCTCTTTCAAAGCCGTATGCACCGCCAATAAAGAAATTTATCTGTGTGTTATCCTTAAGCAGATTTGCAAATTCATGGCTGTCAACTTCTTTAGAAGAAGGGTCCAATGCTATGTTAATGCTAGATTCCATATACTTTTCCAGCGCTTTAGAATAGGATTTTTGAGCAGCTTCGGGTGAAATATCATGCGCCTTGGTGATCTCTTTGTCAAATACTTCGATCACTTCGACTTTGGCAAACGGTTTTGATATCTTTTTATAATGTTCTATCAAACCTGCATATAAATTGTCTTTCCCTTTTTTGTCGATAATAATTACATTGATCTTCATACTATTTCTCTTTTATTCTTTCTGCTATCTTTGTAGCCAATTGATGGACTGACATCGCATAATAGGCACTCTGATTATAGCGAGTGATCACATAAAAATTTTTTGCACCGTACCAGAGTTCATCATACTTTGCCCTGTTCAGTTTGATAAGTCGCACTTTATCATGATAATCCCATCTCTTTTTTGGTTTGATACCTTTTAGTTCTGATCGTCTGTAGGTTTTTTTATATCCGGTTTTATACGCATTAAAACGCATACCTTTATATTCTACCCTGGTGGCTACAGGCTCACCTTTACGCCACCCGTTTTGCTTCAGGTAATTTGCAATGCTTGCAATGGCATCTTCAGGTCTTTGAAGTGTAATTCTTCCGTCTTTATTAAAATCCACGCCATAGGGTTCATAATTGCTCGGCATGAATTGCCCAAGTCCAATCGCACCAGCATAGGATCCATAGACATGTTTAGAATTGAACTTTTCTGTTTGGGAAAGATGCATGAATTTCATCAGCTCTTTTTGAAAGAACTTATTTCTTCTGTTCTTTTCAAAAGCCAGGGTCGTTAACGTATCAAATACCGGATACTTCCCTACATTTTTACCATAAGCGCTCTCTACACCAATGATGGCTACGATATACTCCTTGGGTACGCCATATTTTTTTTCCACCTTTTCAAATATTTTTCGGTGGCGCTTTAGATAGGCAACACCTTCATTGATACGAGATTCGCTGATCTTATGTTTTGCGTAGCGATCCCATGCTCCATATTTGGGATAGAGTCTTTGAAGCACAGCGATCTGTTCAGGTGTTCTTTTTTTAAATTCTTTGGGAAGGAATTGGCGAAGTGCAAAATCTTGCACCTTAACATCTGAAAAAAGTCTTTCCAGATCGGCTCTTTTAAAATCATATTTTTGAACCAGCTTGTTCATCATCCGGATCGTTTCCGGATGTTTTGTATAGTCTTTTGCACTCAACATTAAAGTTATGACACATAGTAATGCTATAGCTCTTTTCATCAAGTTTTCCTTATATTTTTGTATTGTACACTATAGAAATAAAAGGGGATTTATGGATCGTATACTATTTGTATGTTTGGGAAATATTTGTCGCAGTCCTTTAGCCCATGGTGTGGCAGAGAAGATCGTCAGCAATAGGAATCTCCCGCTTCTTATTGACTCTGCAGGAACAAGTGACTGGCATCAGGGTGAAGCACCCTGTAGAAACTCTATAGAGATAGCCTACCAATATGATGTGGATATCACTGAACAGCGCTCCCGTCCAATTGTAAAAGCAGATATCCAACGATTTAAATATGTTGTTGCCATGGACAATCAGAATAAAGCAGACCTGGAGGCATTTGGCTTTGAAAAAGTCCATCTTTTAGGTGACTATGGGGATTTTCAAGGAGAGGATGTTCCCGATCCTTATTTTTTTCCCGGCTTTGAAGGATTTGACAAAGTCTATAACATGATCGCGTTATGCGTAGAAGATTTTATCGAAAGGATTGAAAATGGAAGCCTCTGATTTTTGTATCATCACCACGACCACTGATAATAAAGAGAATGCTGATGTCATTACACAAATGCTATTGGTGAAAAAACTTGTGGCCTGTGTCCAGTCATCAACTGTACAGAGTACCTATCACTGGCAAGGAGAGATCAACAATGGTGAAGAAATACTCCTTACAATGAAAACAAAAAGGTCACTTTTTAAAAAGGTTCAATCAGAGATCGAACACCTTCATACCTATGATGTACCGGAGATCATTATGGTACCCATCGTCAGTGCGAATCCGAGCTATCTAAGATGGCTCAAAGAAGAGACCATCGAAAATCAATCTCTTTGATAATATGACATCAATGATGCTTTTTGGATCGTATGTTTGTTGATCATGAATCCTACCACTGCACTGTTGGTCTCCGCTTTGACATCCAAACGTTCAACATCCAAGGCATGTACTGTAAAGATATAACGATGGGCTTTATCTCCTTGTGGAGGACATGCACCGCCAAATCCGCTCATACCGTAGTCTGTCATGGTTTCAAGTGCACCTTTTGGCAGCATGTGTTTTGCTGAAGCATTCTGGGCTATCTGAGTGACATTTGCAGGAATGTTCACTATCAGCCAATGCCACCATCCGCTTCCAGTAGGTGCATCAGGGTCATATACGGTAATGGCAAAACTCTTTGTGCCTTTTGGTGCATGGCTCCAATGAAGTTCCGGAGAAATGTTTTCCCCATTACATCCAAAACCGTTAAACTCCTGGGATTTACTTATCTGCCCTTTGAGTGTGTCACTGGACAAAGTAAAACTTTCTGCCTGCAAAAATGCACCTATGATCAAAAATATCAACATAACTCTCATGATTTCTCCTTATTTTTTATTTATAATAAGATATTTTACATTAGACTCTATTTGTACCATTAAAGAGAGTTCTTTAAAGAAAATATCATAGTATGAAATGAAAAAAGGATAGATAATGCAAAACGATTTTAGCAAGGCGATGGATTTTAGGCATGCATGCAAAGTATTTGACGACAGCAAAAAGATCAGTGATGAAGAGATACACTACATCCTGGAAGCAGGCAGAAAATCACCTTCATCATTCGGTATGGAGGCGTGGAAATTTCTTGTGATCACCAATGAAGAGCTGAAAGCCAAGCTCAGACCATTTTGCTGGGACCAGATTCAGATCACTTCATGTTCGCATCTGGTGGTTGTACTAGCAGGCATAGAGAATGCCAAGGTTGAGAGCGGAATGCCAAAAAAGAGATTCTTAAGACGTGAAATGCCGCAGGAAAAATTGGATTTTTA
>DATCTA010000039.1:0-2060 GCA_036568165.1 Sulfurovum sp. | reverse complement strand
AGTGCCAAAGGAAGTATCAAGTTTATTCTACCAGAAGGCATCGGTAACCATAAGATCGTTTCTGACATTGATGAAAGTGTTGTCAAAAAAGTACTGTACTCCTTTGGAGAAGAAGTATGAAGTTTAAAAAAATATATTTAGCCTTTGCACTTTTAATTGCCACTCCTGCCTTTTCAGAGGAAAATCTAGAGAAAAACAATAGCAACGTTGAGTCATATGTTGTAGAAGAGGCTAAAGAGGTACAAACTGTTCCAAAGGACATGAGAAAGATCAATGAACTCTTTGCGCAGAAAAATGCCATAGAACAGGAACTTCGAGAAAACAATATATGGTCAAAGATCTACAGTAACTATCACACCTACCAAGAATTAAAAAAACATCAAAGCGTACTTGATGCGAGAATCGAAGAATTAGAAAAGATAAAAAAACCTACAAAAGAACAAAAAGAGAACCTGGAAAATGCACAATCAGAAAAAATAACGCTCCTGGGTAAACTTCAACTCCTTAAAGAGTATGAGAAGGATCCTTTCAAAAAATTTCTGACACCCCCGCCAATAGCAGATGTACCAACGGTTGGAAACCCCTTAGCAGTGATCGGCGCTTTATCTTATCAAGAGAAACTCAATTCAGATAGACAGGAGTACAAAAACAGGTATTACTCTCTTCAGGAGATCATGAAGAAATTTCATGAAAAAAGAATCATCATCAAAAAACTTTTACAACTTGATCCTCTGAATGTAGACTATATCAATGCATTAAACGATACTGTTGATCAGATCAAAACTTTCACACCGGTTTTAGAGATCTTTGAAACTACTGAAAACGTGTATAACAAAAAGATCGATGAGATAAAGCTCAATCTTAAAAATGAAATTCAAAGAGAAACGCAGCGAACCTTCACTATCGGTGCTTTAATTTTCTTTTTTCTTATTTTTCTATTTTTCATAAAATTCTTAGTAAAAAAATATATGTCAGAGCATGAGCGTTTTTATACGATCAATAAAGCACTCAACATTTCATTTGTAACCATTACTATCTTTACCTTACTCTTTGCATATATTGAAAATGTAAGTTACTTAGTAACGATCATGGGATTTGCATCAGCAGGTATTGCTATCGCCATGAAAGATTGGTTCATGTCACTTATGGGATGGGCAACTATCGTGCTCGGAGGTTCTATCCAGGTAGGTGACAGGGTTCGATTTGTAAGAGAGGGTATTGAATATGTAGGAGATATCGTCGACATTTCATTATTGCGTATGACGATGCATGAAGACATCAACCTTACTTCATTCCTTACCAACCGAAGAGCAGGGCGTATGATCTTCATCCCGAACAACTATATCTTTACCGATATGATCGCTAACTATTCGCACTCAGGGTTAAAGACCGTATGGGACGGAATAGACTTTGTCATTACCTTTGACTCTGATGCACATAAGGCAACACAGATCGCCAAAGAGATCACAAAAAAATACTCAAAAGGGTATACTGAGATCACAAGGAAACAGCTCAATAAACTAAGAAGTAAATATGGGATGAGAAACACCAATGTTGAACCTCGTATCTTCACACACATTGAACCATACGGACTTAAAATATCGGCATGGTATCTTACAAATTCCTATGCGACCATGACACTTAGAAGTACGATCTCCATTGAAATCATAGAGCGTATTCAACAAGAAGAGAATATACATCTTGCTTTCCCTACGCAATCTATCTATATGGATAAAAATGTTCCTAAACCTGAAATTGATCCAGAAAATATGGATCCCAAAGCTTGGATTTAATTATGCAAAAAGTTTTTTTTAAAACCTTCGGATGTCGCACCAATCAGTTTGACACACAGATCATGATGTCCAAACTCAAAGACTATGAACTTACAGACAATGAATTACACTCTGATTTTATCGTCGTAAACTCCTGTACGGTCACAAATGGTGCAGACTCTTCTGTCCGTAATTATATTGCTTCCATGAAACGTAAGAACCCAAATGCCAAAGTGATTTTGGCCGGGTGCGGTTCACATTCAAAAGGTGAGAGTCTCTTCGAAGACA
>DATCTA010000038.1:0-5125 GCA_036568165.1 Sulfurovum sp. | reverse complement strand
ATGCCTTTTTGTAAAACCTATACCGCCATTGTATGCGTATGCAATGAAAAGTGGATGATAAAGCCATTTGGTCAGGTAGTCAAGATGAAAGTCAGCATACTCTATGGCTTTATAGGGGTTAAAGATATCATCATAGTCTATTCTTTCACCCTTTTCTTTGGCTACATGTTCTATAAGAAACGGCATGAACTGCATCATACCCAGTGCAAAGGAACGTGATACCGAGGCAGGTACAAAACGGCTCTCCTGTCTTGCAATGGCATAGATGAGTGCCTGACGCTGTGGTGTCATATGTTTCATTGCGTCACGGTAAGGCATAGGGTAGTAGGATTCTGTATAATTACAGGCTTTGGCTTTTAAAAAGGTATAGATACCTATGGTCTCCTGTGATTTGTGATCGTCAGCAAGATCATCCAGATCCACACCCGAATACATTTTTTCTTTTACTTTTGCCCAATGGATAGGATCTTGGATGTTAAATCCAGATATACGATTTTTCCAGATGGATTCGGTAATGGTTTTTGGGTATTTGGCATTGATCGTATCGGCGGCTATCAAGGTATAGATATTGGCATTGCAGCTCTCACGCAAAAGCTTTATGTAGTTGTCATCTTTTGTACTGAGATAGAGCCAGAAAAGAGATTTGTCCTTATCGTACTGCTTATCATAGTTCTTGTAGGCATCATTGAAATACATGGCTGCTTGATCGGGTTTTCTTTGCTGCATCAGTGCAATACCGTGTTTAAAACTTTTATGGGCTTTAAGTCTTTTTCTCCAGTGCTTGTTGGCTTCTCCTCCGACAGCTTTTAGCTTTGGGATCTCAACAGTCTGTCCCGTTCTGCGCATATAGGCTTCACGAAGTTTTTTATTGAGCGTGGTTGCTTGGTAGATGACCTTTTTTGCTTCTGCAGCGGTTGTTGTCGTTTGGGAGAGAAAACGCCAGATATAGTAGTCTTTTTCGATACTTCTTGGCATATTGTGTATCTGCTCATAGGTGAACCTCTTTGCATGTAGAGCGGATGTGCTCAGTAAAACCGCAAAGAGTGAAAAAAGAAATAGCGCTCTCACTCTCATTTACATTCCAAGTACGGCACGCATCATAAAGTTATCGATAAGTTGAAGAGCCAGGATCACAACCAGTGGTGAGAGATCGATACCTGAAAGTACGACGAAGGGCATTTTACTTCTGATAAAGCTCATGACCGGCTCAGTCAAACGGTATAATACCTGTACGATTGGGTTATACGGGTCAGGACGTACAAAACTCAGCAGTGCAGCGATAATAACGATCCAGATATATAGGTTCAGTACAGTGTGTATCAGCTGTACAACGGCGTAGATAAGTGCACTCATGATGCAACCTCCAATAAATATGGTTTAATAAGCGGATAGATCTCAGAAAGCTCAGGTCCATCCTCTGTTCCTGTGAGAACCAGTCTTAAGGGTTTAAAGAAATTCTCCCCTTTAAGTCCGGTCATATGTACAAGATGCACATTAAAGTCGTCAAAATCATCTATCATCGGCATTTCCAGGATGTTCTCTGCTATGGCACGCATCTCTTCACTCCATGCACCATTGAAATCCTTTGGTTCAAATATCGGTTTGACCTTCGTTTCAAGTTCATTGATCGTACTGGCTTCTTCAAGATAGAGCTTGGCCAGTTTTCCGATGTTCTCATCTGCAAAACCAAAAAGTGTAGAGAGACGTTTGTCGTCCATACGTCTAAGGTGTTCCCTGTTGATAAACCGAAGTTTCTCGATGTCAAAAATGACGGGAGATTTTGAGATTTTACTTAGATCAAACCACTCAAGTGCCTCAGGCAGTGTGAAGATCTCTGTTGGTGTATTGTTACCAAGCCCTATAAGGTAGTTTGTGATCGCATCAGGTATGTATCCCTGTTCAAAGAGCCACTTGACTGAGCTTGTATCATTATGCATGTCCATCTTCTCACCATTACTGTTGAGCATGACAGGCAAATGTGCATAACGTGTCTCCTGTTCATAACCTAGAAGTGTTTTGATATACTCCTGTTTTGGAGAATTTGAGAGGTACTCCTCACTGCGGATGATAAGCGTGATCCCAGAGATCATGTCGTCACAGGCACCGGCAAATGTATCGGTCGGTGTACCATCTGCGTTTAGGATCACAAAACTGTCCACTTCATTGGGTTCGCTCTGTATGTCACCTTTGAGAAGGTCGTGGATGATGACGGGTGCATCAGGTGTTTTGATACGAATGACAAAAGGAGTCTTCTCTTCTTTGAGTCTATGAAGCTCATTGGCACCTATATAGGCACAGCGTCCACTGTAGCTGTAATCGACATTGTTTTGTTTTGCCTCTTCTCTATCTGCATCGAGCTGCTCAGGTGTACAGGTGCAGACAAACGCTTTTTTCTCTTCAAGGAGCCTGATCGCCAATGTCTGGTGTATATGAAGGTTTTCACTCTGATGAGATACGCTGTCATGTGGGAGTGCGAACTTTTCAAGTATGTCCATGATCTCCGTATCTTTTCCAATGATGTTCTTATCTTTGTCTGTATCTTCGATACGAACGATGAAATTGACATCTTTTTGTTTGGCTACGATGTAATTGATTATCGCTACACGCAGATTTTCTATGTGCATATCACCGGTTGGTGACGGGGCAAATCTAAGCATCTATTTTACTCCGAAATTGTACGTTTAATAAGAGTGTAATTATAGTGGATTTAATTTATAGAAATTTTAAAGAACACTAGCATTGGCTTTAGCTTTTTTAGATGGGAAAATTTCTCTCTTACGCATTCCATTTTCTATGATGCATCTAAGATGCGATAAGCTCAAATTCGATAAAATACATCTTTTAAAGTCAAAAGGTTTAACAATAATGAGTGAGAGCAAAGATTTTTTACGTACTATAGTCGAAGAGGATTTGGAATCAGGCAAGTATAAAGAGGTTCATACAAGATTTCCACCAGAACCTAATGGATTTCCGCATATCGGACATGCCAAATCAATTTGCATCAATTTTGGTATCGCACGTGATTATCATGGACACTGCAACCTTAGAATGGATGATACAAATCCCACTACAGAAGATATAAAATATGTTGAAGCTCTCAAAGATGCCGTCGATTGGCTTGGATTTGAATGGGATGGCAATGTACGATATACATCGGACTACTTTCCTGAACTCTATGACTATGCTGTTGAGCTCATCAAGATGGGCAAGGCTTATGTGGACAGCTTAAGTGAAGAGGAGATCCGTGAATATCGTGGAACTGTGACGGAGCCAGGACGTCGAAGTAAATACGCTGAGCGTTCTGTAGAAGAGAACCTTGACCTGTTCGAGAGAATGAAGAACGGCGAGTTCAAAGAAGGTGAACACGTTCTTAGAGCCAAGATCGATATGTCTGCGGCCAATATGAAGATGAGAGATCCGCTTCTCTATCGTATCAGGCATGCACACCATTACAGGGCAGGTGATAAGTGGCATGTCTACCCAATGTATGACTTTGCCCACTGTCTTTCTGATTATATCGAAGGTATCACGCACTCTATCTGTACACTTGAGTTTGAAAACAACCGTGCCATTTATGACTGGATACTCGATACGCTTGGACTGACACCGCACAGACCTTATCAACATGAGTTTGCAAGACTTGCTGTCAACTATACGGTAATGAGTAAAAGAAAGCTTTTGGAACTGGTCAATGAAGGAAAAGTAAGCGGATGGGATGATCCTCGTATGCCGACCATCGCCGGATACAGAAGAAGAGGTTATACGCCTGAGTCGATCATAAACTTCTGTGACAGCATAGGTATCGCAAAAGCTAATTCAACGGTGGATGTAGCACAGCTTGAATTTGCTATCAGGGATGATCTCAATACCAAAGTACCGCGTGTGATGTGTGTACTTGATCCGCTCAAAGTAACGATCGAAAATTATGAGGGAAGTGAAGAGCTTGATGCCCCATATTACCCGGAAGATATACCTAAAGAAGGTTCAAGAAAAATACCTTTCTCAAAAGAGATATATATCGAACGTGAAGACTTTACGGAAAATCCTCCAAAGGGCTATTACCGTCTGACACCGGATCAGCCTGTACGTCTCAGGCATGCCTATATCATTACGTGTAAAGAGGTGATAAAAGATGCTTCCGGAAAAATTGTAGAGATCAAAGCAGAGTATCATCCGGACTCTAAAAGCGGATCAGATACGAGCGGTATCAAAGTGAAAAGTGCGATCCAATGGGTAGATGCTGCCACAGCTAAGAGTGTTGAAGTAAGGCTCTATGACAGACTCTTTAAAGATGAAGCACCTGAAGGGTTGGAAGACATCAATCCGGATTCTTTAAAAGTGATCAAAAATGCGCTTATAGAGCCAGCTGTCATCACAGACAAACCTGATGTGAGATTCCAGTTTGAAAGACAGGGATATTTCTTTGCTGATCCAATCGACTATACAGATGAAAATCCTGTGTTCAACAAGATCGTGGGCCTTAAAGATTCGTGGAGCAAAAAAGCCAAAGCGGAGACTAAGGCACCAAGAGGTGAGCGTAAACCTGCAGAGAAAAAAGTACAGGTAGATGGCGAAGTAGAACCTATGAGTGCAGCTGAGCAGGCACTGTTTGACAAATATACTGGCGAACTTAAACTCAACAGTGAAGTAGCGAACACCTTGGCACGCGATGAGAAACTTTCCGGTTTTTATGAAGAAGCTCTGGCAGTATTGAACAGTCCGGTAAGTTTAGCGAATATCGTTGCAAATGAGGTTGCCAGAGAATTAAAAGAAAAGCAAGCAGGTGAGATTAAATTTACTGCGGCACAAATAGCTGGTCTCGTCAAAATGGTGGATGAAGATACGATTTCAAATAAAATTGCAAAACAGGTTTTCGAAGAGATGGCAAAAACAGGAGAAAATCCAACACAGATCGTTGAAGCCAAAGGGCTCGTTCAGATAAGTGATCCAGCAAAAATCTTACCTATTATTGATGAGGTCATTGCAAAAAACCCGGATAATGTTGTGAAGTTTAAAGCAGGTAACACCAACCTTTTAGGTTTCTTTGTTGGACAGGTACTTAAAGCCACAGGGGGAAAAGCAAACCCAAAAGTGGTCAATGATCTTGTAGCTGAAAAGTTAAAAT
>DATCTA010000037.1:0-11822 GCA_036568165.1 Sulfurovum sp. | reverse complement strand
TATGATCTCTCAACGGCTGAAAAAACCTATGAAGCATTAAGAGAGATACTTCAGGAGATCGTACTTCTTGGTCTCTACCGCGGAGGGTTCTTTGATCATGCGCTTTTTTACGGCGGTACGGCTTTGCGTATCCTTTATGGTCTGGAAAGGTTCTCTGAAGACCTTGACTTCTCTTTGATAAAGACCGATCCTGACTTTAACCTTGGCAAGTATGAGGAGGTTGTGGTAGAGACTCTTCAGTCATTTGGCTTTGATGTGCAGATACAGCTCAAAAACAGTACAGGAGCGATAAAGTCCGCTTTTCTGAAAGGCAATACAGAACAACACCTGCTCAACATCGAAGCTCCCGAAGATATCATCCAGAAATTTGGGCAGGGCAGGCTCGTTAAGATCAAACTGGAAGTCGATACCCATCCTCCTCTGGATTTTCAAAGTGAGAAGAAAACCCTTTTAACCCCATCTCCTTTCAGTGTCCATAGCATGACAATACCTTCACTCTTTGCGGGAAAAATGCATGCTATTCTTTGCAGAAGCTGGTTCAGTAGACCAAAGGGACGTGATTGGTATGACCTGATATGGTATATTTCCCACGGATATGAACTGGATCTCAAGCATCTTGCTGCAAGACTAAAGCAAAGCTGCGACTGGCAGGAAAAACAGGGGTATACTTTACCAGAAAAGATCGATCAGGTATATATAGGAGAGATGTTGAAAAAGCGTATTGAAGATCTTGATATCAACGCTGCCAAAAGAGATGTGGAAGTCTTTATTTCAGATAACAGAGTGTTAGATCTATGGAGTAAAGCGTTTTTTACGGATCTTATCGCAAAGATACAATACCAAAGCTAAATTTCACTATCAAACTTTTTTGTATCTGACATTGCACAGAGAAACCCAAAAAGATAGGCTCATTTATCTTTTTAGTTTCATCCACCAATATAATGTAAGTTAAGATAATTATTGTCTTAATTTACTTTCAGTTATAATGCCTAAATCATCGCTTATAAAAACAGATATTTTTTAACCTAAAGTTAATTAAAAGTTGTATATAATATAAGACTGTATTATACTTACTTACATTTTTCAGGAGGAAAAAGCATGGCAAATGAAGAGAAAAGTCGTCGTGATTTCATGGGTATGGCTCTTGGTGCGTGTGCAGCGGTAGGAGGTTTGGGTGCATTATATGCCGCAAAACGTTCATGGGATCCCCTTCCATCAGTTAAGGCAGCAGGATTTACAACCATTGATCTGGCTGGTGCAAAAGAGAATGAGCTCAATGTTGAGAAATGGAGAGGAAAGCCTATCTTTGTTCTTAAAAAAACTGCAGATATGCCTAAAGATGACAGAGATGTTGTGATCGGGAATGATAGATTTCATGTTTCTATAGGTCTTTGTACGCATCTGGGATGTATCCCTGCCTATAGAAAAGATAAGCAGAACTTCTTATGTGCTTGTCACGGCGGTGAGTTTGATATCAGCGGGCATCAGTCATTTGGCCCTCCACCGAGTCCTCTTGAAATTCCTCCATTCAGAATTGATGGTACAAAGCTTGTACTTGGCGAAGAAGGTCCAGAGTATAAGAAAATGCTAGAAGCTGGCATTACGGTATAAGGGGGTAGAGTATGGCACATTTTGATGAAAACGCAAAACCATTTAGCCAAAAATGGATGGATGAGCGTATTGCGCTCTCAACACTTAAAAGAGTATTAAACACTGAGTACTGGATCCCAAAAGATATCAACTTCTTATGGGCGATGGGAATGGTGCTTGCAGCAACATTCGGTCTTCTTGTTATTTCGGGTATTTTTCTTCTTATGTATTATAAACCAGATACAAATCTTGCATTTGACTCTGTCAACTATACGATCATGGCAGAAGTGGGATATGGTTGGTTATGGAGACATATCCATGGTATAGGTGCATCACTTGTATTCCTTATCATCTACATTCACATGTTTACTGGTATCTACTATGGTTCATATAAGAAAGGTAGAGAGTTGATCTGGCTTTCAGGGATGCTTCTGTTTGTTACATTCTCTGCTGAAGCCTTTTCGGGATATATGCTTCCATGGGGACAGATGAGTTACTGGGCAGGTATGGTTATTACAAACCTTTTCTCTGGTGGTTCACTTGAAGCGTATGGTCTCGTTGAGTGGATCCGTGGTGACTATGTTCCTGGTGATGCATTCTTGACTCGTTTCTTCATGTTGCATGTATTCCTTCTTCCGTTGGTGATCATCGGTCTGATCGTTTTACACTTTGGTACATTAAGAATGCCGCACGTAAATAACCAGGAAGGTGCAGAGATCGACTTTGAAGAGTCTGCGGATCTATGGAGAGCAGGTAAGAAAAAAGAGTCTAAAGTGATTCCATTCTCACCAGTGTTCCTTTCCAAGGATATATTTGTATTGGGTGTCTACTTTATACTCTTCTTCTACTTGGTGTTCTATCATTTCAATTTTGCGATGGACCCGGTAAACTTTGACCCTGCAGATGGTCTTAAGACTCCAGCACACATTTATCCTGAGTGGTATTTCTTGTGGTCATATGAGATCTTGCGTCCGTTCAATAAAGATGTGGGATTGATCGCGTTTGGTATCGCTCAGGCAGCCTTGTTCTTCTTACCGTTTATCGATAGAAGTCCAAATGTAGCACCTGCACACAAAAGAGGGCTTTTCAAATGGTGGTTCTGGATACTTATCGTTGATATGATCGCATTGACTGCGTTAGGTAAATTGCCGCCGGAAGGTATCTTTAATGACTTAGGATTGTTCTTTGCTATTCTCTTCTTATTGTTGGGGCCGGCATTGTTTGTCATCACGATGTTTGAAAAAAAGATAGAGAAAGGAGCGTAACATGAGAGAATTAAAAATATTTGCCGTTGTTGTATTCTTTTCACTATTAACGTACTACCTGGTTGAGCCGTTTGCTCACCATGAGATGCATAAAAAACTAGATGCGCAAGGAAATGAGATTGTAATAGAGAGCCATGGTTTTACTTATAATGGTGCAGACGATATTGTACAAGCAGAGCGTGCCGGGAATACGGCAGTGGTGTCTGCTAAAAAAGCATTTTGGGCAGATGTGGCTGAGGTTGCAAAACTTGAAGGAAATGCAGCAGCCGGTGAAGCGGGTTTTGCGATGTGTATGGGTTGTCACAATGGGGCAAACATGAACATGGGTGGCGTAATACCGCCAAATCTTGATCATGCCGGTGCGATCTATGATAAAAACTATCTTATCGCTGTGATCAAAGATCCTGCAATGGCATCCAATGTTGATCATAAATATGAAGATACAATGATGCACCCAATGGGATCGATCAAATCTATGATGACTGATAACCAGCAGATCGCTGATGTTGTAGCATATATGCTAGCGCATAAATCAGGAGAAGTAACACCTAAAGAGGCATATATGGAAGCGTGTGCAAGATGTCACGCAGTACGTTATGATAAAGTAACCCAACTAGGTGAAACACCGGCATTCAAATTTGAAAAAGATGAACTTGCATACAAGATCAAAGTGATCGAAGAGCAGGATGCAGTCAAAGCATATATGGGTAAACTTCCTCCTGATTTATCTATGATCATCAGAGCTAGAAGTCATCACTTTATGGAGACTTTCATCGAAAACCCACAAAGTCAATTACCAGGTACATCTATGCCTAGAGTTGGTCTAAATAAAGAAGGATATGAAAAAGTAGAAGCATATCTTACTCAAGTAGGTGATCCAAGCAAGGTAAAAAGAGAAGCGCTTGGACCGATCGTGATCGGATTCTTCATTATCTTCTCTATTCTTGCATTCCTATGGAAGAAACACCAATGGAGAGATTTACATTAATCTTTCGCAGTATTGCACTGCACTTTTGAAGGGGCTCTCAGTTACTTACTGAGAGTAAGCTCCTTCAAGCAACCTCCAAAATTTCAGCACACTACTACAAAAAAATCGTGAGAATTATAACGCCTCAGTATTCAAAAGCGTAATTTACTCAGAAATTAAGCTTTCAAATAGGCAAAAATGGTATTTTATCCCTATTTTATCTACATTTGGATACCCTAAGAAAAAATTTTTAAAAATTATAGATTGGATTTTATATGCTTATAGATGGTCATGGCCGTACAGTCAATTATTTACGTATCTCAGTTACAGAACGCTGTAATTTCAGATGCCAATATTGTATGCCTGAAAAACCTTTTTCATGGGTTCCTAAAGAGAATCTGCTCTCTTTTGAGGAGCTTTTTTTATTTGTGAAAGTCGCCATAGATGGAGGTGTAACAAAGATCCGTCTCACCGGTGGGGAACCGCTGCTTAGAGAAGATCTGGATAAGTTCATCAAGATGATCTCTGATTATAAACCCGATATTGACCTGGCACTCACTACCAATGCCTATCTGCTTCCGGATGCAGCACAAAGACTTAAAGATGCCGGACTGAAAAGACTTAACATCTCACTGGATTCACTACATGCGAACGTGGCTGCAAAGATTGCAGGAAAAGATGTACTTTCACAAGTATTAAAAGGCATAGAAAAAGCATTGGAGGTAGGTCTTAAAGTAAAGATCAATATGGTACCGCTTAAGGGTATCAATGACAGTGAGATACTGGATATTATGGAGTATTGTGCTGCACGTAATATGAAAGTGCGTTTCATAGAGTACATGGAGAACAGGCATGCAGACCAGGCACTTAAAGGGATGCACGGTAGAGAGATCCTTGAAAAGGTTAAAGAGAAATATCATATCAAAGCATTAGGGCGTGAAGGTGCAAGTCCGTCATTCAATTATCTTATACAAGAGACAGGTTATGAATTTGGCTTGATAGACCCGCATAAACATGACTTCTGTGAGAGCTGCAACCGTATACGTCTTACCGCGGAAGGCAATCTTATACCTTGTCTCTATTTTGATGAAGCGATGAGTATTGCCGAATCTGTAAAAAAAGGTGATATCCAGGGTGCAGCGGATGTCTTGGCACAAGTGCTTAGAGACAAACCAAAAGAGAACCGTTGGAGCGAAGAGAATCCTAATGAAGAAAAAGAGATCTCATCACGAGCTTTCTATGAAACCGGTGGATAATGTTTTATCTTACTGAACAGTTCTTTTCGATCCAGGGTGAAGGAAAATATGCAGGAGTACCCTCATACTTTTTGCGTACAGGAGGATGTAATCTGAGCTGTCCTGGTTTTGGTGCAAGTTACGAAATAGATGGAGAAGTCCGTTACGGGTGCGACACCTATTTTGCTGTGGACAGTATGTTTGCGCGATCCTGGATAAAAGTTGACGATGCAAAAGTCTTTATCGAGAAACTCAAACAGGAATTCATTGCTATTGGGTATAAGCCGCACATGGTCATTACAGGTGGAGAACCTCTCATGTACCATAGCGATAAAGTATTTTATGAAGTCATCGAGTGGATTGTTTCTCAGCAGATAAATATTACATTTGAGACCAATGGTACCATAGAGATTGATTTTGAGCGCTTTCCTGCCTATAAGTCCTGTATATTTGCACTTTCATTAAAGCTGGCGAACTCAGGTGAACCTATACAGAAACGTATCATTCCTAAGGCACTCCGCAGCGTATGTGATCATGCCAAAGAGGCTTTTTTAAAGTTCACGATTGATGCACATCTGGTTGAAACCTCTGCAAAAGACGAGATAGAGGCTATCAGAGAGATACTACCAGAACTTACAGTCTATTGCATGCCTGTAGGTGAAAGCAGAGATACGATCTGGAAAAATGACAAAGCAGTTTTCCAATTTTGTATGAAGCACAATTTCAGGTACAGTGATAGACTGCATATTCGTGTATTTGATACTACCCAGGGAGTATAAACTTAGTTTTAGTCAGTTTGGTTAAAATCAGGTAAATATACTCCTATTTGAGGTACAAAAAATGTTAATCAGAAAACTGTTCAAATTTGAAAATGCCCATATTGTTCGGGATTGTACGACACAGCGTTGCAGTGAAAATATTCATGGACACTCTTACAAAATTGAAGTATTGTTAGAGTCGAATTATCTGGACAATGGACAAATGGTGTATGACTTTGGATTGACCAAACGTTACATTAAAGAGTTAATAGACTCTTTTGATCATGGGATCACACTTTGGTCACAAGATGATAAAAAATATATTGAGGCAATGAAAACCTACAGTAACAGATGGGTGGAACTTCCTGTCTCTCCTTCAGCAGAGCAATTCTCCCGTGTGATATACCTGATTGTCGAGCGTGTTTTAGCATGTACAGATATGCAAAACGGTGAAAGAGAAGTAAAACTTCACAGTATTATTGTACATGAGACCGATACCGGTTATGCACAAGGGTTCAAAGAAGATGCACACAGTGAACAGATGGGTCTGATAAAGCTCGAAGAGATCATTTTTTCACCTCAGGTAAAAAGTGAATGGAGTGATACTTCTCTTTGGGAAAAATTGTTAAATCATACACTTATCACAAATCCGAAAAAAGTTTAAATCTTTTATTTTTGGCTATAATGTAGTTATTCAATCAATAAGGATAGATTATGAAAAAAGTTTTATTTCTTTCTCTTGCACTGATAGGCGTATGGGGGACTCTCTATGCTGAAGAGGCACAGGCAGTTCAAAAATCCAAAGAACCAATAGTACATCCAAAAAAGCCTGAGCCTGTAAAGCCAGCAGAACCGGCAAAGTGTGTGGAACCGGCAAAACCTGCTGCACCTGCAGAGCCTGCCAAACCGGCTGAACCTGCAAAGCCAGCAGAGCCGGCGAAACCAGCTGAAGCTGCCAAACCGGCAGTACCGGCTGATCCAGCATTGGCAGCCGAAAAAGCACAACCTGTTCAAGCAGCAACAGCAGCAGAGCCTGCCAAACCGGCAGAAGCAGCAAAACCTGCTGATCCTGCAAAGCCGGCACCAGGTACTTGTCCGCCGGATGCAGCAAAACCTGAAGCGAAATAGATCTAAAGGATAGAACATGAAAAAAATAACACTATTCTCTCTTGTAGCTGTAACAGTACTATTTACAGCGTGTGGGGAAGAGACAAAAAAAGTGGTAGAAGAAGTAAATAAAACAAAAGTTGCAGAAGCGGTTAAAAAAGATACGATAAGTGCTCTTGAAACTGCCAAGATCAAGATGGCAGAAGCGGCCGATGCTGCTAAAGCGGCAGCCACTGAAATGGCTGCTGAAGCAAAAGTTGAAGCAGAAAAGATGGCAGCAGAAGCTTCTGACAAAGCTGCAGCACTCAAAGTTGAAGCAGAGGCTAAAGCTGCTCAGTTAAAGCAGGCTGCAGTTGAGGCAATGGCACCTAAAGCACCCGCAGTGTATGACAAATGTAAAGGGTGTCACGGTCTAGAAGGAAAAACAGCGGCACTTGGTAAATCAGCAATTATCGGCGGACAAGATAAGCAAACGATCATCGCATCTATGAATGCATATAAAGAGGGTACGAAGAATGAAGTTGGAATGGGCTCTCTTATGAAAGGTCAGGCAGCATCTTTGAGCGATGAAGAAATAGAAGCAATCGCTGAGTATCTTTCAAAGCAATAATTCATTTGGGGGCTTAGCCCCTCCAGCTAAAATCAGTGTGTAAAGAAGTCTTTTTCCTCGGAAGTGCTTAACTCCCAGGATATAGGCAATATTTTTATACTTCTTCCTTTTTCCAATTTTGATACATCCGGTGTTGTGATCAGCATGGCGTTAGCCTGTTCCAATGGTGAGAGCATTCCAGGAAGCTGTTTTGTAAATGGCATAAACCCTTCTGAGTCAAAGGTTCCCAAACGTACGGTATATTTGCCCGGTCTCAATGTGAAATCCTCTTTTATCTGTGTGGTTATAGTACTGTGATAATAGGCATTCATTCCTGACATCTTACGTATGGCAGCACGCACGAATATCTCATAATTCACCATCGAGGCAAGAGGATTTCCCGGTAGGTTGATCACGACCGTATCTCCTATGGTTCCAAAGGCAGTCGGTTTACCCGGTTTTATCTCTACTTTATCAAAGTGCAGCTGCATCCCCAGATTTGAAAAAGCCTCTTTGGTAAAGTCTCTGTCTCCCATACTGATACCACCACTTGTGATAATGATATCTGCATTCAGAGCACTTTTAATGGCAGTTTGCAAAGACTCTATCGTATCCCCTGAACTGCCAATGTACTGCACTTCGCAACCCAGCTCTTTGGCACGTGCCAAAAACATAGGTGTATTGGAGTTATAGAGCTGATGGGGCTCTATCTTTTCAAAATGCGGACGAAGCTCATCTCCTGTACCAAATACGGCGACCTTCAGCTTACGTGTCACCTTGATATGGGTTACACCTTGGCTAGCTAATAATGCAATACTGTATGCTGTAACCTTCTCACCTTTATTCAGGTAAACTCTGCCGCGCTTTATATCCTCTCCTGCACGTCTGATATGCCCATCGTGCTGTATCTCTTCGGGAAGGGTGATGCGTGTGCCTTCTTCGGTCACATTTTCAACAGGAATGACCGCTTCACATCCTTCAGGTATAGGTGCGCCTGTCATGATTTTTATGGCCTTTGTAGCCTGAAGTGTCATTTGGGGATCATCCCCGGCATAGATGATATCTGTACATTCCACTGTAGAACCTGCATCAGAGCACTTGACAGCATACCCGTCCATCGCAGAGTTGTCAAAACGCGGCAGATCAAAAGTTGCGACTGAGTCTTCACTCATTACACGTCCTAATGCCATTTCAATAGGCAGTATTTCAGAGCTTACAACAGTACTTTTATTGTAAATGATCTCAAGTGCTTGAGTGATAGAGATAGGCATTTTTACCCTTTGGAATTTAGTTATGTTAATCAGAGGGTTCGATTATAGCAAAATAGGGTATAATCCACTTTTAAATACATAAAATAAGAGGAAAATTATATGATAGCACAGATGTTGGCAGCACATAGTATTTTAGTAAAGGTTTTTTTAGGCTTTTTGGTTGGGGGATTGTTCATCCCGATGATGACAGCAAAAAATCCCTTAGGATTTAAAAAATCGAGTTTTATTTATACGATGATCTTTCAAGCACTGGCTACAATGATTGCCTTTGCAGGTATTGTAGCGGTATTCGCTGGTGATCTAGGCTGGTCTGCAACGACTATTATCATGGTTGTGGTTTGGGCTGTATTAATGTATATAGAGATAAAGAAATATAAGCTGATAAAAATAGCGAATTTAGAAAATCCTGAGACACATAAACTGCTTAAAGGTGCATTTTTGAAAATATCTTCCGTGCAGATACTACTTGTGGCTGCGATGGTTGTGTTGATGGTGCTTAAAGTAAAAGGTGTTATAGCGATATAGTCATGTTGTATCTGTATCATATAGAGGCTGGTCAGTCTCAGCTTACTCTGCTTGGAGATGAACATCGTTACATTTTCAAAGTGCGCAGGCATAAGGTCGATGATACCCTTTACCTGCGTAACCTTGAAGATGGTCTTCTTCATCGTTATCGTATCGTTTATATGGATAAACGTTCTGCGATGCTTGAACTGCAAGAGAGCCTGATACATGAGGTCAAAGCAAATCATTCACTGCATATCGGCTGGTGTGTCATTGATCCTAAAAACATCGAAAAAGTTCTCCCCACTTTAAATGAAATGGGGGTTGAAAAGATCACATTTATCTACTGTAAACGTTCTCAAAACAGTTTTAAAATCGATTTCAAACGTTTGGAAAAAATACTTTTGAACTCTTCACAGCAGTCTGGTCGAAGTGAAATGATGCAGCTTCAAACGGCTGAGAGTCTTAAAGCATTTATCGCTGATAATCCTCAAAGTTATCTTCTGAATTTTTCAGAACATACCTTTACGTCACAAGTCACTGTCGATACGATCGTGGTCGGATGTGAAGGGGGATTGACCGAAAATGAGGTCGCACTTTTTGAACCTCAAAGAATTATAGGATTGGATACACCTCTAGTGCTCAAAAGTGAAAGTGCTGTCTGTGCAGCAGCTGCAAAAATACTGCTCTAGATGTAGCACAGTTCTTTTTTCATTTTGTTTTCAATATAAGGTAAAAACAAAAAACGCACAGTAGAATTCCAAAAGATATTTCTTAGTTGATAGTCTAGGAATGATAGAAAATATTTTAAAGGAAATGTTTTGAACTTACCAAGTTTTTTATGGGAATATGGTGCAAAAGTCCCAGGGTATGATGTTGGCGTGATCAATGAGAGAGAAGCAAGAGCAGGTGCTGGTATACTCGGTATGCTCGGAATGATCGTTATTTTTGTCGGTATAGGATTCAACCACACTATAGTGGCAAGGGTCTATCTAGCATTTTTATTTCTTGATTTTACCATAAGGGTCATCAATCCGGCCTATTCTCCTTCTTTGCTCATGGGAAAATTTTTTGTACAAAATCAAAAACCGGAGTATGTAAGTGCATTACAAAAACGTTTTGCATGGACGATGGGATGGTTCATCTCCCTTCCTATGGTCTGGTGGTTTGTGATACACTGGGATATCACTTTTTACAAAGTATTGATCTGTGTACTGTGTCTGTTACTTACATTTTTAGAGAGTGCTTTTTCCATATGTGTAGGGTGTAAATTCTATAAACTTTTTACCAAACTCGATCCGATACATTGTCCTGGAGGCGTATGTGAAGTACGAGTAAAAGAGCCTATACAAATGTTCAACCCTGTACAAAAAGCGATCACCGCTTTAACGATGATTGGGCTTGTTGTAGGGACATATCTTTTCATAGCAAATTCAGAGCCTCAAACTTTTTTTGGTGAATTTTTGCATGAAGCGGTGCTAACAGATGCCCAACTGCAACAAGAGAAAGATGAAGCGTATGAAAGAGAAGCAGCAGCGGCATTTGGAGATGATGAGGATGAAGACTGGTAGGTTTTATAATTTTTTAAAATTATTTAGATATAATTTCGCCCTATATTGTCTCGCCTGAAGAGCGTTGCAATGCCCCTTTTTTATGAAATGATTGAAAAAGGAAGAGTCGTTGACTAGAACAGGCTGGTTACCTGTCACCAAATAAACTAACAAGGTTAGAAAATGAAAAAAGAAATTCATCCGGATTATGTAACGTGTGCAGTTACTTGTGCTTGTGGTAACAAGTTTGAGATCAAAACAGATAAAGAAGAGTTGAGTATCGATATTTGTAACGAATGTCACCCATTCTTTACAGGTTCTGAGAAGATCCTTGATGCTGCTGGTAGAGTAGAGAAGTTCAAAAACAAATATAAATTGGGTTAATCCCTATAAGGTAGAGAGCAATGCTCTCTGCACTTTCACTTAAGCTAAGTTTGCTTTGTAGAGAAGCAATCACTCATTATCTTCAAACACATTAAGAAGTTAATTATGTTAACATTTATCCCCACACCTATTGGAAATCCCCAAGATATTACGATCAGAGCTATGAAGCTTTTTGAAAAAGCAGAACTTTTTTTATGTGAAGACACACGTCAGACCAAACGGCTTTTACAGCTGCTTGAAGAGCGGTTTGATATGACGTATCCTGATGCACAGTTCATCTCTTTTAACGAACACAATGGTGAAGAGAGACTGCTGGAGTTTGGCAACAACTTAAAAGACAAAGAGGTAGTCTATGTCAGTGATGCGGGAATGCCGATCATCTCTGATCCCGGACAGATACTGGTAGCCTATGCCCAAAAGCATGATATCCCTTATGATGTGCTTCCCGGTGCTTCTGCTGTGACCACTGCATATGCTGCAAGCGGTTTTGAAGAAGGAAAATTTCTTTTTTATGCATTTTTACCCCACAAAGGTAAAGAGAGAAGTGCAGCGCTGAGTGAAGCGATGAGCAATGGCTATAACACCGTACTCTATGAAGCGCC
>DATCTA010000036.1:0-14521 GCA_036568165.1 Sulfurovum sp. | reverse complement strand
AGCAGATAGAAATTGATCTGCCTTGTGAGCCTCTGCATTGATACCACTATGATCAAAAGATAGACCAGCAGTTCAAGAAAGAGTTTCAAACGTGAAAGACCCCTGAAAGAAAAGACCCCGTACAGAGACAAAAAGAGGGCTAATAACCCCATCAGAAAAACAAAAATGATAAGATACTTATGTGCAGGTGTTCTTGAAAACAGCAGTATACCCAAGACCATAAATACAAAGAGCAGCATAGGAACTTTCAGTACAAGCATAAGCGGCAAAAGCACCACGATATATGCCAGGTCCAAAAGCTGCAAAGGGGAGAGTCTAATACTTTGCAAGGTATTCGAGGATCTCATCGGTACTCACCTTTCTTGATATAAGCAGTTTATTGGGCATCTGGATTATAAAGTGCAGATTTTGTTTTTCGCACTCCAGTACCCATAAGCATAGCTGTGACAAACGTGCTTCATCATTGTTCGCAGTGCTTTGAAAATTGAAAACAAGCTGGGGTGTCTGTGTCTCTTTGCTAAATACCTTTACAGACATATCTCCTTTTGCTACAGATGCCCAGTGTATACTTGACAGTCTTTGTGAACCGTCATAGGAACGCAATCCGTCAAACTCTTTCTCTTCGCCATAATGATTCTCTTCCTGCTGTAAAAAAGAACGAAGGGAGATGCCTTTGGGTTCAGGATAGGCGATACCTTCATAGCGTTCATCTATTTTAAGGGTCAAACGTACCGTAGATAGAGGATATTTGCTTTCCAGGTAGCTTCCTTGATGAATGAACTTTCCTCTTTTGCTGGGCATGAATGGAAGCTGAAGTATTTTTACCGAACCGCCTTTGAGTTCATTGAGTGCAACAGAATCATTCTCGTGATGAAGTGTCAGGGACCATGATGTTGTGTTTGAGTTGTTTTGCACTTTAAAAGCTATTTTGCCTTGCTGCTGTGCAAAGAGACGACCTGAACGTATATAGTGAGCTTCCAAATGACCAAGATTCAATATCCCTATGGGTCCGGCAGAAAATGCAAGGGAAAAAACAAAAAAGAGGGTGATGTAGACCAGGTTGAAGTCATGCATATAGGCTTCTAAAAAAAGCCCGAACAACAGTACTACAACGACAGCACTGTAGCGTGTTGCATGCTGGTCAATGCGTCTATGTATCTGAGCGAATGTGCGTAAAGATCTCATCATAGATACGTTTGGCAGTTGTGCTGCCCTCTGTGAACTGTAAGCGATGGGCACAGATGACAGGGGTGACGGTCTGTACATCATCTGCCGTTGCATAGTTTCTGCCTTGGATCATCGCCCAGGATTTTGTCATAGCGGTCAATGCCAATGCACCGCGTGTAGAAAGTCCATATTCGAATACACCGCTCTCCCTGGTATATGCGATGATGTCCTGCAGAAAATCAAGCAGTGTATCACTGAGTGTGACCTCAGAGGCCTGTTTCATATAGTTCTTTATCTGTTGTGGGGTCAGAAGGGTATCTGAAACTACAGAAGTGTGGCCTCTTTCTCCTTTGAGAATCTCCCTTTCCGAAGTTCTGTCCGGATATCCGATGCCAAAAGAACACATGAAACGGTCAAGCTGTGAGGTCGGTAAAGGAAATGTTCCTACCTCTTCATGAGGGTTTTGTGTGCCTATGACAAAAAAAGGCATCGGAAGAGTATATGGTGTACCGTCTATGCTTATCACACCTTCTTCCATCGCCTGAAGGAGGGCAGATTGTGTTTTAGGCATAGAGCGGTTTATCTCATCTGCTAAAAGAAAAGAGGTAAAGATAGGGCCCTTTTTAAAAATAAAAGAGCCTTCTTTTTGGTTATAGTAGTTTATTCCCAGTATGTCTGATGGCAGCATATCTGATGTAAACTGGATACGCCCGTACTCAAGTCCAAGAACCTGTGAGAGATGTTTAGCCAGAGTCGTTTTACCCACTCCCGGAATATCTTCCAAAAGTAAATGTCCTCCGGCAAAAAAAGTAGCCAGAGCCAAAGCTATCGGTTCCCTTTTTCCAATTAGATGGACCTCAATAGCATCGATAAGAGGTGTGAATTGTGCTGCAATTGTATATTTCATGTCTATATATTAGCGTAAATTCGATCTAACTGCATAAAAATCTTTTGATAAGAAGGCATTTTTATAAAGGATATTGGCAATATACGATCTGTTTATCTATTTGTAGATAAAAATGTGTGTTAAATTCAGTAGAAATGATTATAAGAGATAGATAAAGATATACTTATCTGTAAGTACCCTTACGACAAAGAACTGTCATAAGGGTTGATCATTGGTGATCTCATAGGTTATGTATGAATGTATATAGACAGACTATATGTTAATCTTCCCATTCATGTTTATGGCGCATCTTTTCAGATGAGAAATATTCATCATCATAATCCTCATCCATGTCATCGATCCAACCAAAAACTTCATCTGTAAAGATCTTTTCATAGCCCATCTCAATCAACATTTCATCTAGTACTTTATAATCAGTACCATTTTTCTTGCTGTAACTCACCAGTTTTTCGACATCATCTTCCTCGACGCCGTTCACTGAAAGTGCAAACCTAATTTCATCAAAAGTCATTTTTTCCTCATTTGTATGGTGAAATCAAACCGCTTATAGTGCTAAGTGTTAAAAGATATGAACTCGGATAGTGTGTTTTAAAGTTCATATTATTCCACTTCATCTTCTGCGGATTCAGATTCTTCTTCATTTTCAGACAGAACATTGTTATAACACTGATCTGCAAGTTTCTGACATTGCTCTAAACATGGGTTAGGCAGAGAATAATCTCCACATACATCTGCACATTTAGTATATTGTTCATCACATTGTTTGATAGGGGAGATCTCCTCCGCTTCAAGCGAATTATTTGACTCTTCAGCCATAGAAGACCCCAACATCAATGAACTTAGCAACACTGACAATAAAGTTTTTTTGAACATGAGTATTCATGCCCCCATTTTATTATATAACCATAGGATCTATCTTTTGATGTAGATAACAAGTTATATATCATTCATACAGGTACGTATCGCTTACGACCGACCAACTCTAGCCGATATTTCATTCTATCCGTAATTGCAATTATAATCCTAAAATTTATATTTTGAGCTAAAAAAAATCTTAAATTTTTTAACTTGCAAAAAAGAGAATATTTTATGTAATTATTTCATTCATTTTCATGTACTTTTACCCCTGAAAACGTTCGATATAAATACTGGTTTTCAGGCATCTATATGCATAATCTATAGTATTATATTTGAATGTAAAATCACAGTAAAAAATCTATCTCTTATGAAAATTACTAAATAAACTTGACAATAGTTGACTAAAGGTTGTATAATAATTGAAATTTGAACGATTATAAGGAGTTACTCTATGAGTATATTAGAAAAATTGACGAACCAAATGCAGGGTACTATCGAGTCTGGAGTATCACTAGCATTACATAATAAAAACCAAGAAGTAGAACCAATACACCTTATCTGGGCATTGCTCACAAACAGTGGGTCTATATTGCATCAGGCCCTTAATAAGATGAATGCTGACAAAGCAGCCATCGAGCTTGAAGCAAAAAGTATTGCAAACAAATTGCCTACCGTATCAACTGTAACGAAAGAGAATATAAAACTATCACAAAATCTAGTACGTTCATTACAGAGTGCAGAAGGTGTTATGACTGCAAACGGAGATCAGTACTTGGCTGTAGATGCTTGGTTGATCGCCAATGCAGGTGAGGGCTTTATACGTGAGACACTCGGTAAATACATTGATATCAATGAATATAAAAAGACATTGGAGAGTATCAGGGGCGGGAAGAAGATCGACTCACAAAGCGGAGATGAAACCCTGGAAGCATTATCGCAATATGGAGTAGACCTGAATCAAAAAGCGCTGGATGGTGAACTTGACCCTGTGATCGGTAGAGATGAAGAAGTACAACGTATGATGCAGATACTTATACGTAAAACGAAGAATAACCCAATACTGATCGGTGAACCGGGTACTGGTAAAACTGCGATTGTGGAAGGACTTGCACAACGTATTGTCAATAAAGAAGTTCCACTTAGTCTCCAAAATATGAGAGTGATCTCATTGGATATGAGCAGGCTCATTGCCGGTGCGAAATACAGAGGAGAGTTCGAAGATAGACTTAAAGCCGTTGTGGATGAAGTGAAAAAGGCTTCTAACGTCATTTTGTTCATCGATGAGATCCATACGATCGTGGGTGCAGGTGCATCTGAAGGAAGTATGGATGCGGCAAACATACTGAAACCGGCTCTTGCACGTGGAGAACTTCATACCATTGGTGCAACAACACTGAAAGAGTATAGAAAATATTTTGAAAAAGATGCAGCTCTTCAAAGACGTTTCCAACCAGTCAAAGTAGATGAGCCGTCCATCAATGAAGCATTGCAGATACTAAGAGGTATCAAAGATAAGCTTGAGTCACATCACAACGTCAATATTACAGATTCGGCTTTGGTTGCATCCGCTAAATTGAGTGACCGTTACATCACAGATAGATTCTTGCCCGATAAAGCGATCGACCTTATCGATGAGGCGGCAGCTGAGCTTAAAATGCAGATAGAATCCGAACCGACAGGACTTGCAAAAGCAAAACGTGATATCTCTACACTTCAGGTTGAAAAAGAGGCACTGAAGATGGAGGAGAGCGACAAGAACACTGCCCGTCTTCAGGAGATAGAAAAAGAGTTGGCTGATCTGGAAGAGAAGCGTGTTTCACTTCAGAATCAATTTGATAATGAGAAAAACGTCTTCAATGAGATAGCAGAAGTAAAAACAAGTATTGATACGCTTAAAACACAGGCAGAACAGGTAAAAAGAGAGGGTGACTTCAACAAAGCAGCTGAAATTGAGTATGGTCAGATACCTGCACAAAAAGAGAAGCTTAAGACGCTTGAAGAGAAGTGGTCGCGTATGATGTCTGAGGGAACACTTCTCAAAAACTCTGTAGATGAAGAGATGATAGCAAGTATTGTCAGTAGATGGACAGGTATCTCTGTCTCCAAAATGCTTCAGGGAGAGAAAGAAAAGATCCTTGCAATTGAAAGTATCTTGAAAGAAGAGGTTGTTGGCCAGGATGAAGCTCTAAAGGCTGTAGCACGTGCAATCAAACGTAACAAAGCAGGATTGAGCGATGTAAATCGCCCGATCGGTAGTTTCATGTTCCTAGGACCAACAGGTGTAGGTAAAACACAGGTAGCCAAAACATTGGCAAAATTCCTTTTTGATTCAGAGAAGTCACTGATCCGTATAGATATGAGTGAGTATATGGAGAAACATGCTGCTTCAAGACTGGTGGGAGCACCTCCGGGATATGTCGGGTATGAAGAGGGTGGACAGCTCACCGAGGCTGTTAGAAGAAAGCCTTATTCTGTCGTACTCTTTGACGAGATCGAAAAGGCACACCCGGATGTCTTCAATACACTTTTACAAGTGCTTGATGATGGACGTCTGACTGACAATAAAGGTGTAACGATAGATTTTAAAAATACCATCATTATCATGACATCGAACATTGCGTCTGACAAGATCATGACCATCACTGATAAGGAAGAGAGAAGAGAGGCGGTAAACAATGAACTTAAGAAAAATTTCAAACCTGAGTTCCTTAACCGTTTAGATGAACAGGTCATCTTTAATCCGCTTGATCTTGATGCTATTACAAGTATCGTGGATATTCTGTTTAAAAGTATTCAGAGTAAACTTGCAGAGCGTGACATAACGATCACGCTGAGCGATAATGCAAAAGCATACATTGCTGAAGCAGGGTTTGATCCTGTGTATGGTGCACGTCCGCTGAAAAGAGCACTTTATGAGGTCGTAGAGGACAGACTGGCAGAACTTATCTTGGAAGATAAAGTAGTTGAAGGTTCATCAGTGGCATTTGATGTTCGTGACGGAGAGATAGTGGTAGATATAAAATAATTTCTGGTATGTCAGTGTTCTGCAATTAAAAATGCAGTAGAGCATAAGGCTCTTCTGCATATCTAGATGTAATAGTGCTCCGGGAATTTTTTGTGATAGTATCGGAGTGAAGATGAAAGTGTTTTTGAACACATCAAGTTATCACATTTTTTTGTTACAGTTTTCTGGTACATTTTTTCTCCTTTTTTAGTCTTTCATCATTTATGATATTTTGTCTTCTGACCATCTTTTCATGAGTTCCAACCCCATTTCAAAGGGCAGTTTTCCTTCTATACTCAGTCTTTCTACTTCTTCTTGAAGTTTTGTTGTACTCATGCAGGCTTCAGTAAGACAGATCTTTGTTTGAACTTCTGTTGTTACATTTTCATGTATTGTATCCGATGCAAATGTCACAGCCGTTGTGAGTAGAGCGAGACCGACAATGTTCTTTATGAGTTTTTCTGTCATCTAATATCCTTTCTAAGTTTGTTTATAAGTAAGTTTAACATGTAATAAAATAAAATTTATACATGTAATTGTATAAATTTTAATCAATTGATTTTGTTTATGATGAATGTGAGAAAAAATACAACGAAAAATAACAACTATAAATTATCTAAGGGTTGATTTCATTTTGAGTAAGTAATGAAGCGTTGTTTTCCTGTTCTTTTTTCATTTTTTCTTCTTGGTAGGCTCTAAAAGCTCTTATATTTTCTAAATGCCCTTCATAACTTTCTGTAAAATTATGTGTACCGTTTTCATTTAACATAAAAAAAAGGTAGTCGCTTGAAGCAGGTTCCATAGATGCTTTGAGTGCATCAAGCGTGACAGTACTCAAAGGCTGTGGAGGCAGCCCTTTGTGTTTATAGGTATTGTATTCGCTTGTGTCATTTCTGATACGTTCAGGCGTAACAATAGTATGTGCATAGGGTCCGTAATTCAAGGTGCCGTCCATTTGGAGTTTCATTCCCTTTTCAAGTCTGTTGTATATGACCGAAGAGATAAGAGGCATCTCCTCAATGGCATTACTCTCTTTTTGAATGATGGAAGCTATGATATGGACGATTCTTAGCTCTATAGGCTCTGGCATGTGAGTAAAATAGTCATTGATGAACTGCTCCAATTTACGTCTGGAATCTAGAAATAGATAATGCATCGTAGCATATTCATCAGCATCCCGCGCAATGGTATAACGCTGCGCCAATATATCTGCCTCTTCGAACTGAGCGAGCTTTTCATAGATTTCAAGGAGGACACTTCGATCAAGTTTCACATCGTTTGCTATACGTGCGGTCACTTCATGTTTTGTTTCACCGGCATAAATGACTATATCCATAAGTGAGTCAGTTTTCTGTTTATAGAGTTTTTGAAAAAAAGTAAAACGACCATGTTTTTCCGGCTCAACACTATACCATCCCTCATCAGGAACACTTCGTGATTTCAACATCATTTCATCTATCCAGGTTACTTCATAGCCATTTGTTTGGAGTGTTTTGATGACTTCATTGATATCGGACGAGGGGATATAGAATGTTCTACTTCCTTCATTGATAGGAACATAGTTGTAGAGCAGGGGGACCAATAAAATAACACTAAAGATCTCTAACGATATAACAAAACTTCTGTATTTTTTTGAGAGTATCTTTTTCATGAAATAATCAGTTCCATATAAGAATTTATGATTAAATTATATCAAATAATTGTTACTTATCTGTTTTTATGTCAAATTGTCATATTAATGAATTTTCTATACTATAATAGAAGTGAAAAGTTTATAGTAAAGGGGGAATATTGATGATACCTTTTAATCATTTAGGTTGGGTATTTAAACACATGGGACCCTTCATATATCCTGATAAGATCCGAGAATCACTTTGCACTTTCTTAATACCGCTATCAAATTCAGCCTCTGTTTTGGATCTTGGTGCCGGAACAGGTATTATGAGTGAATTTGCCAATGCTTGCAGAGAAGATCTTCGCTTTACAGCGGTCGATCCGGCAGAGGGCATGTTAAAGTTTACTGTTGATTATATACAAACACACAAAGCTTATGCAGAAGCACTTCCATTTGAAGAAAATAGCTTTGAGGCGATATTGATCGGTGAAGCACTTCATCATTTCAATGATGTAGATAAAGCACTGCAAGAGATAGTACGTGTACTTAAAAAAGAAGGAAAACTCTTTATATATGACTTTGATCCGAGTACATTTTTAGGGAGTATGCTTTGCAGGGCAGAAAAAATGTTGGGTGAATCCGGGAATTTTTTTTCACCGGATGTATTAGAAAAAATGCTTGAAACACATGGTTTTTCAGTGTTTATAAATCGTTATGGCTGGCGCTATACTATTTATGCCCAATTGAAATGATTGTAAAAAAATTGCTGTATGTAAGTGCTATAATTGTAAATTAAAAACTACACAATATCTACACTTTTATAGTTTATGATAACTAAAATTAAAAGGATCAATATGTTAACAAAAACAAAATATCTAGGGTTGATAACAGCTGCTTCTTCAGCAATACTGTTCTCTGGTTGTACAACGTACAGTTCAGGTTATTATGACACGGGATATTATGATCCTATGCCATACTCCAGTGTAAGAGTCTCATTGTCAAACTACCCATATCCATATTATTACGGTGTGCCGTTTTATTTCTATAACGGTATATATTATTATGGTGGTTATTATAGAGATGGATATTATTACTATGGAAACCGTAAATTCCGTCATGGGCACTACTATCACAACAGATACCGTTACTATAACGGAAGACGTTACAGTGCAGTAAATGGAAAGTATGGATTCTATGATTCAAGAGCAACATATCAGCGTTCCAGCCACTACAGAAACCGTGATCGTTCACAAGACAGAATACGTACGAACACTAGGGAAATGAGAAATGATAGAGATAGAAGAGACTATCAGTATAACAATCGAAATAATGTTCGAACCGATACACGGACAAGATCGCAGGATTATGACAGATATGATAGAAGCAGAACACAGGTCAGAACAAGAGACGGTGAGGATGTAAGAACACGTACACGTACCAGAACCAATGACGGTGACTATGTTCGTACTAGAACAAAGACAAGAACAAATGATGGTCAGGATGTAAGAACAAGAACTAGAACCAATGACGGCGATTATACACGGACAAGAACAAAGACAAGAACAAATGATGGTCAAGAAGTACGAACAAGAACAAGAATGGACTCTGGTAACAATGTTACTACAAGAACCAGAACAGAATATAGAAGAGATAGTGACCAGTCATCATCCAGAAGATCTTCTGGTAATTCCTCTTTAGACAGCAGTGATAGAGAAGGAAGAAATAGATTTAACTCACAAAATTAAGTGAGTTGAGAAATTGAAAGGTTTCCACCTCTTAAAGAGGTGGATCATAAAGCTACTCTAATTTACCGTTACCATAGTGTTCAAAGAGATAATCAGTTGTAACCTGAGCTGCTTGCTCATCCATTGGGGCTTTAAAATGATCGATCATTTTGTCCACTTTACCACGCCAGAACTTCTTGGATTGTCTTCCCTGATTTGTAATGTATCCAAATGAGTGGCACATAAGACAGTGCGTCTGTATAGCATCAAATCCATCACCCATTTTGATCGGAAAGGCAACATAAGGTACTTCAACCTTCTCTTTCACCTGTGCAAAAAGCGGTGTTGCAAGAAGCGCTGCAATTAAAATAAGTTTTTTCATTATACTACCTCCACTGTAACTTCATCAATACCATTATATTTGTAACCACCGTGATTCCATTTTACATCTTTGGCAAATGGCTGTTCCTGACCGATCTTATTGATCGCTTTTGCCATGATCGTTAATTTACCAAATTCAGTTGGTTTGAATGGATATCTAAATGCTCTATACGCATAACGGCCAAGTTTTCCATCATCAAGAATCGCTTTATCCCATGTTTTCCCACCATCAGTTGAGATAAGTACATCTTGTATTCCATGTCCGTCATCCCAAGCAACACCACGTATTACAACGTGTGACTTGTGTGAGACAATTGAATTTCTTGTCGGGTATCCGATCACTGACTTGACATTCATTTTTGTGATAGGTTTTGTTTTAGGGAATCTTTTTTCAGGTGTTTCTGATTCTGTTTCATTATCTGGTACGCGGTAGGCAACATCCATAAAGAAGAGTTTCTTATACTTATTGGTAACAGTAATGTTTGAAAGCATTTTTACCCATGAGTCAGAATAGTATCCCGGAATGATAAGTCTGAGTGGGTAACCGTTAAGATAAGGAAGATCTTCACCATTCATCTCATATGCCAGGATCACATGGTCATCAAGTTCACTTAGCTCAAGCTCACGTACAAATTCCGGTGTTTCATAGTAGGCGGCTTTTTCAGAACCGTTAAATCCGATCCACTTTGCATCTTTATGCAGTCCAGCCATACTCAGAATATCAGATAATCTTACACCTTTCCATGTTGCACATCCCATCGCACCTGAACCCCACTGAATTCCTCCAGCGATAGGTTTAAAAGCTGAACGGCTGTTACCACCACACTGCAGTACGGCAGCTACCTCTACCTGTTCAAATTTTGTCTTGAGGTCATTCAATGAAATATGTAGTTCTTTCTTGACAAGACCGTTAACATGTATAGTATATTTGTCAGGATCAATGTGAGTTGGTATATCCGGCATATGCCAACGAACAAAGAATTGATCATTTGGAGTAAGTACATTGGTAAACACTTCTCTAGGTGTTTCCAACAAAGGTGGTCTGTCAGAATACATGATCAATGGTCTTTTTTCTGGAAAAGCAACAGGTGATATTTCTCTGTTATCAATTGGTTGAGTAGTCACTTCTGCTTTGGCAGTACTAGCTCCTACAGCCGCTGCACCGGCAGTCACTATGGCTTTTTTAAAGAAGTCTCGTCTTTCCATAAAACTATCCTTTATGAGTAAGAAAATTTTTATTTATAATTGCCTCAAATATGAATTATAAGTGCTGTTATTATATGGGTTATCACTTAGTTGATACTGAAAATAGAGTTTTATACAGTTAATTTGATGAATTGTTCACTTTAATTTTCAAATTAACTGTTTTTTATCAATCCTATTGACTTATCAATGATAATATATTGATAATTTTATACTATGAGGAAGATTCTATAGTATTATAAGACCTATCCCCGGCATCTCCCAATCCAGGTACGATAAACTTATTTTCATTCAATTTTTCATCTATGTGGGCAATGTATATTTCTACATCCGGGTGTTTCTTTTCAAGAATATCTATGCCTTCGGGCGACCCGATAATGTTGAGGGAAATGATCTTTTTTGGAGATTTGTTTTTGATAACTGTTATTGCATCACAGAGTGATCCGGCAGTCGCAACCATAGGATCTACGATAATGACCGTTTTATCTTTGCATTCTGGTATACGGTCATAATACAAAATGCTTTGATGTGTGTTCTCGTCACGTTTCATCGCCAAAAAACCTGATGATGCATAGGGAAAAAGTCCAGTAACAGCTTCAATCATAGGAAGTCCGGCACGCAATATGGTGACAAAGATGATGTCTCTTTCTTTGATGAAACCAAAATGCTTTTCACCCTGCCATGTTGTAATTGCTTTTTCTTCAAGTATTTCTTTACTGAGTGCTTCATAAGCCAAAAGTCGTGATAATTCTTGAACTAAATGACGAAATCGCAAGGCATCAGTATCTTTTTTTCTTAGATTGTTCAGGAGGTTTTTGGCAACCGGATTTGATAATTCATAGATCATGTCATACCTTCTATTTTAACTTAGTTTATTATACCAGAACTCTCAGTCTACGTAGTAATCAAAATAGGGAACTGAATTGAAAGCTCAACAGTATAACATTGAGCACAATAGCAGTGATCGGTATCGCTATGGGATACGTTCTTATACCTTCTGGATGCGGATCTTTATGCTTGATACGTATAAGTGATATATTGACAAGTGTAAAGACAATAAATATCAGAAAACTGCTGGATTGTGCCAGGGTTACAATAGGAAAATACGTTGAAAGTATAAAGACGATCAAACCGGCAAGTATCGTGGCGTTGATAGGGGTATGTGTTTGGGGGTGGACTATACTAAGAATACCTGGTATCCATCCTTGCTTACTCATACCATAGAAAATTCTAGATGCCATAATGATCTGTACAAGAGCACCGTTAATGACTGCAAACATGGCTATCAGACTTAAAATTGCAGCATCACTGTTTGCGGCTGTTTCATAGACTTTTGCCAATGGTGCATTAGTGTTTGAAAGTTCATCGGCACTTAAGACTGAAATGGAAACCAAAGCAATGATGATATAGACGAACGTAGCGATCATAAGTGTTATGATAATGGCTTTTGGCATAGTATTGCTGGGATCTTTAACCTCTTCAGCTATGTTGACCATGTCTTCAAAACCTATAAAAGCATAAAAGGCCAAGAATGCACCTAAGATAATGGCATTGATCAGAGTGAAATTCATTGGCGGTATAAAAGAATGTAAGGTTTTAGCATCCCATGATATATCACCAAATCCAACATAGATGACCATACAGAGACCAAAAGTTTCTACAAGTGTCAATACAGCCGTAATAGTAATGGATTGTGATATACCCCATATAGCTATGCTGCTGATTATGATGACAGCCATCAAGGTAGTCACGATTTCAGGTGTATGAATAAAAAAAGTCAAATAGCTGTAAAAACCGTCTAATAATGTTGCGGCAGAGAGAAGGCCTGAAAGGGCGATAGTCACTCCAACAACCGTGGAGAGAAGGGGGATTTTGAAACCGGCATTGATATAAACGGCCACTCCTGCACTATGTGGAAATCGTGCACTCAGTTCAGCATAAGTCATGGCTGTGAAAAAAACGACGATACATGCGATTAAAAAAGAGAGAGGCAGATATATGCCAGAAATTCCTGCTATCTTACCAATGAGCACATATATACCAGCACCAAAGATATTTCCCAATCCATAAAAAATGAGCATAGGCAATGTAACATTACGTTTTAATGTAGGTTTATGCTCTTGTATCATCTTAACACTCTGTTTTCATTTTATACTGGCAGTATATAACAATCTAAATAATACACAAAGTTGAGTATGAGACAAGAGAGTTATGTTAGAATAATGATATATAATTGATGAAGGGACAGGGATGGCAACAAAAAAAACCAAAGATACGCCTAAATTAATAAAATCGAGTATAGGTTTTGATGATGTTGTAGGGCATAAGCATATCAAAGAACGTCTCAAGGGTATCATTAAGATCATCGATAATCCAAAGATGCTTGAACGCTTTGATACACCTATCCCAAAAGGTCTTCTGATCTATGGACCTGTCAGTGTCGGGAAGAGTATGCTTGCGAAGGCATTTGCAAAAGAGGCAGGGGTATCATACCTTGAGATATCGGGTTCTAAACTCTTTGAACTCCAGTATATTAAAGAAGTATATGAGATCGCTTCGAAAAATGCACCCTGTGTTGTCATCTTAGAAGATATAGATATCAAGGGAATTGTTCAGGGGGCGATCACAAATGTTTCATTTTCCGATATTGCAAAAGTATTGGAGTCGGTCAATGAAATGGTGTTTACTGTTGCAACAGCAGAGAGCCTCGATGAAGTTGATCCTGTATTGACTGCTCCGCAAAAACTTGATTTTCTACTTGAAGTATCTGAACTTGACAAGGATGCAAGACGTTTCTTTGTTGAAAAAATTATGAAAAAACCTCATGATCCTGATATAGACATTGAGAGGATCGTACGTTATATAACAGGTATGAGCGCAATGGAACTTGAAAGACTGGGCCGTATGGCGGCACTGAGTGTAGTGGAACAGGAAAAGGACACTATCACAGAAGAGATACTTATCGAACAGATCAATATCATCAAATACGGACACAAAATCGAAAAGCAGATGGTCAAAACACTGGAGGAAGAGCTTAAGATGACAGCTTTCCACGAAGCTGCACATGCTGTACTTTCTGTTTTGCTGCTACCGCACATAAAGATAGAACAGGTTACCATTGCGCCTCGCAGTAAAATGCTTGGTTTTGTATCATATAATGCAGAGGATCAACTGTCCAACATTACAAAAGAACAGCTCTTTTTTGATGTATGTGTATTGATGGCGGGACGTGTTGCAAAAGTCAAAAAACTGGGTGCTGAACATATGGACAGTGGGGCAGTAAACGATCTTTCACAAGCTTCACTTCAGGTCTATGCAGCCATTTCAACGATCGGTATGGATAAAGAGCTTGGATATATCAATCTGGATGCGATCGGCAATCTGGATGCTTATTTTCTTGAACAGCAGATCGAAAAAAGATTTTTACACTGGATTGATGTAGCTAAGAAATATACTGAAAAGATAGTGGATGAGCATTGGGACAAGATAGAAACATTGGCATTGATGCTTATAGAAAAAGAGATCGTAGAGAGTGTTGAACTTTCTACGATAGTCGGTGAGAAAAAATATACATACAAGATGCCTGAAACGCTTTAAAAAACGTTTTTATGTGTTGGATGTTACATGATTTTGAGTACAATAAAGTATGGATGTACATAATT
>DATCTA010000035.1:0-3134 GCA_036568165.1 Sulfurovum sp. | reverse complement strand
TTGATAAAATCCTCTTGATAACAAGTATAGAATAAAAGAAAAATGGAAGAGTAAAGTATGTCATATTGACAGTTTTTGATGATTTTGCCGTTCCTCTTCTCCAAAGTTAGAATTAGACAGATAAGCGAAATTACATAGCTTTGGATGCTATTTGAACTAGTATTTTTTTATTTTTGATGGATGGGAAAATAGTCTTTACCGCGTCAGTCAAGGCTTTTTTGAGTTGATTCTTCGCATAATGCTCTCGAACAAAGATAACTGTTTTCAATACTTTTGGTATCTCTGCATCCAATGCTTCAAGTGTCAACACGGTTGACTTGAGCTTTGCTTCGGTTACAGAATAAGCTACTCTAATGGCATGGAGTGTGGTTTGATAGTGTTCTATTCTCTTTTCAAGTTCTTCTTCTAACACATTGTCATAAAATAATGGATCGGTGGCTTTGGCTGCATCTTTCTCTTCTATATCAATATCAAAAATTCTATCTATTTGCCATTTAGTTGCAAGTATCATTAATGCTGTATGTTCCACTTCATCTCTGATATCTGCATTTTCTATATACTGTTTGAAAGTTACCGGCACCCCATCATAGTATCTATTATAGACTTTGAGCGAATCAGGTATATGATCAGGATCATCTTTGCGTGAATCTCTTACTTCGTCAATGATATTTTGTGCTCTCTTGAACGCTTTGTCCAACCCTGCATCTGTGAGTTCAAAATCAAATGACATATTTCACCTCTACGATTTTACTTCGTGTTATAGCATATCATAAATTCTAAATTTTACTATTTAATACTGTACTATATAGAAGGTTTTATAATGAAAAAAGAGAAGATAAAAAAGTCTCTAAGATCGCAAATGCGACCTTAGAAAAATCAGAAATTAGCTGCAGGCGATCGAATCACTAACAGGAATGACCTCAACCTGGATCGATTTAAATGCAGCTGTCATGATGAGCTCATCACTCTTGTCGCCAAAAATAGTGTTGATTTTTGACTCAGCATAGTGGAATGTCGCATAGAGTGTTTTAGGACGCACTTTATCAGTGAATTTTACTCTTATAGGATTCGTTTCACCATACTCTGTTTTTAACATCACTTTCTCTGTCGGAAAATCTGCTGCATCATCTTCATGTACAAGAAGCAGATCTTCTTCGTAACGCTTCATTAGACTTTCAGTATATTTTGTCTGTGCTGAGTTATTGTAATGCGCCAATGTTCTACCTGTAGTCAAATGGTAACCTTTAAGCGCTTTGTTCAATATCTCCTCTACCATTCCGCGAAGTTTATACCCATGATAACGGAAATGTCCCAGACCATCTTTTGTTCTAAAGTCAAGCTGGTGGAGAATCGGTGTATCTTCTGTATGAACAGGCCACTGCAGTCCACGCTTTCTATGTTTTGCCAGTCTCAGATACGATGCACCGCTAAATCTTCTGTATGCAGTCTCTCTTACATCATCCCAGACATCTTCCGAAGTTTTATATGTCGGTTTTGCACCCATTTTTTCATCAAGCAGTTTGATCACTTCCCAGTCATCTGGAAGATCAGATTTTACAAGCGGTTGTGAAAGGTGAAGTCTTCTCATCGCATTGACATAGACACCAGTTTTTTCATAGGCTGATTTGACACCTATAACGATGTCTGCACGTTCAGCGATATCTGTCATAAATAATTCTTGCACGAAAATAAGTTCCAAATTCTCAAATGCTTTTGTGATCTTGTTGACATTCGGGTGGATATGTGTCAAGTCTTCACCAATGTTGAGCACTGCTTTGATCGTACCTTCAAGCATACCATCAACCAGTTGCGGTGTCATAAGCCCAACCTCTTTTGGTGCTTGATAATCAGGATCATAGTAAGGCAGCATACCTACATCACACGCACCCTGAACATTTGTCTGACCTCTCAGTGGCATAAGCCCCGCACCTGGTTTACCGATGTTTCCTGTCATCAGTGCCAAGTGAGTGATCGCCATAACTGCATAAGATCCGTCCGTATGCTCAGTGATCCCCAGACCCCAAAAGATCATCGATTTTTTCAATGCATACTCACGGGCAATTTTCGGGATCATTTTTGCAAGGTATTCATACCCTTCAACCTCTTCAAAGAATTTCGGATTCGCATAAGGGTCATTCAGGATACTCTCTTTAAAGTGCTCAAAGTTCTTTGTTCTGTCTTCTATAAAACTTTCATCATATAGCTCTTCAGAGATAATGACATAAGCCATCATGTTTAATACAAGTAAGTTAGCTTCATGAGGAATAACCGCTTTGTATTTTGAAAATTTATGCAGTTTGATCTCACGTACATCAAACACAGCCAAATTATCATGTTGTCTTGCAACATCCAAGATACGGTTAGAGATAATAGGATGCGCTTCAGTTGTATTTGAACCCATTACGATCATAAATTCACAGTTATAGATGTCATTATATGGATTTGTAGCAGCACCCTCACCGATGGTAAGTCTCATCCCTTTGAGCGACGGAGAGTGACATACCCTTGCACAGTTATCAACATGCGGAGAATTTAACGTATGACGTGTGAACTTTTGAAAATAAAAAGCACTCTCACATGAAGTTCTGGCACCACCAAGTGAACAGACAGATTTTTCACCATATTTAGCCTGGATATCTTTCAGCTTCATTGCACCCGCAGTTGTAGCTGACTCCAGGTCGGTCTCATACCATACCTTATCTAACTCTGTTAAAGAGTCAGCGATCGCCTCTTTGATCTCCGGGTTCTTTTCTAAAAAACTTTTTTTAATACGCGGTTTTTTTAACCTCGGTTCTGCATCAACAAAATCAAAACCATATTTACCCTTGATACATAAATTACCCTGAGAAACCACACCTTCAGGAGTAGCAAAGATCTTCGTAATTTTATTCGCTTTTGTATCTACATTTGCAGATATATCACAACCGACACCACAGTATGCACACACACTGTCGATCACTTCACATTCACCATCAATTTTTTTTGTCATAATGCTACCTTTTTATTTATACATACATGAAAAGAAAACAGACCGCTAGTCATCACATCTAGAGCAGACAGTTTTTGTATACGCAGATACAGTCACTGCTCTTTCAACTTACATTGTCTAGATGTAACCTATATCTACACATAGA
>DATCTA010000034.1:0-13237 GCA_036568165.1 Sulfurovum sp. | reverse complement strand
AAGGTACTATGTTGACTTTGAAGGTAAAAAAGTAGGTTCTTCAGCAATTCTTACGAATATGCTCGGCGATGTGGCATTGCTTGCAACCTCTGAAGATGATACCTCCAAAGAGGTGGGTGACGAAGTAAGCGTTTTACTTTTTGGGTAAGATGCTACCCCGTCTTTCTATTAGAGAGATAGAATAGACTCTCTTGCTTTTAGGAATAGTGCGAACTCCGCTGCTGTTTTACATCCCATTCTCATTGCGTAGCTTAATAATTCTTTATCTTGTGAGTAAATCATTTTTGATCCTTTTAGTTTAATTATTGTTTCAGAAAAGAGTTCCAACTCTTTTTCTATGCCGCATTTTGAATCCTTATATGTCAAATTGTATGAAAAAATATAAATTATTATAAAAAATATGTCAAATTGTCATACTTTTAAGAAAAAATGACATATAATTACCTATATATATGCTTCATATGTATAATTTATGTAAAAAGAGAGGATAGAGAACGATGGTGGCATTGAGTGAAATTATTGAAAAGTTAAAAGATGTACTTTCTGAAAGTACTATAGGTAAAAAAGTGTTTGATAAAGATGTGGCAAATGCGTTGAATATCCCGCAAGCGACATTTGCAACGATGAAAAAAAGAAATTCTATACCGTATGAAGAGATACTGGAGTTCTGTGCACTGAAGAAGATCTCAGTCAACTGGCTTTTTTTTGATCAGGCAGTAGATATGCTCAAAGAGGAGACGGAAAAGTTCTTTCAGGTGCACTATTTCTCCGATATCCGTGCAAGTGCCGGAGGGGGTGCAGAGGTCTTTGATGAAAATTATGAGGTGATCAATATCGATGAGAAGATCATGCATAATATGGTAGGAATGGGTAACACTGAACTTGAAGCGATCCATGTGGATGGAGAGTCTATGGAACCGACACTACAGGATGGAAGTATTGTTTTCATAGACAGAACGCAGACCAATATCAATAAAAACGGCATATTCATCGCATCGACTGCAGGAGGACTTTTCATCAAACGTATACAGCAGCGTGCTGATGGAATGATCGAGCTTATCTCTGATAACAGTATGTATCCACCTCAGGCGATATCCCCTGATGAAGTAACGATTGTGGGTAAAGTCGTAGGAAACATTGAAAGCCTTTGATCAGGTAGCAGGAAGAAAGGAGCAGAGAGCAATGGATAGTTATTACTCAACAATATTAGAAGAAAAAAGCTTTATATCTGCTATCTTCCGTTAGCGCATTCTACACATCTGACACTCTCCGGGCGTATACGCATGCGTCCCATACCTATGGGTTCTTCACACTCGATACAAATACCGAACATCGGTTTGTCTATACGTGAAAGGGCATTGGTCAGTCTGGAAAGGCGCAGTTTGGATTCATCCAGTATTTTATTATTGACATGTTGTTCGCCCATCGCTTCCAAACGTGTCAGCCTTCCCAGTGAACAGTCCGGAGTGATCGGTTTGACTTTCTCTTCAAGCGATGCTATCTGTTCTTTAAGTGTATAGATATTCTTTTCTATGATCTCTTTGATCTCATCTTTTTCGTTTTGGGTCATTTGTGTCTACTTTATGGTATATTGGAGCTATTATACACGAAATGGTACAAAATAAGGAGCTTGTTTTTTGATTTTAAGCAAAGCCGAAGAGAGAGGTAAGTATCTTGGCAATGAAAGCAGCATAGCTTAAATAGAAATAGATAAAGAAAGAGTTAGAGTCCATGTTAAAAATGAATGATGATCTAGAAGGGGCTTTGAAAGCATACATGAAACTTTTGGAAGAACAAGAGTACTTTGAGGCACATGAGGTGCTTGAAGAGGCATGGCATCCCTTAAGGCTTGGTAAACATCCTCTTGCTAATTTAGCCAAAGGTTTGATCAATGGAGCGATCACCTTTGAACATATCAAGCGTAACCGTCTAGAAGTGAAGAAAAAAGCACAGGTAGTCATTGCCTCTTTTGAACGTCATAAACATCTATGTGTCGAGGGGATAGAACACTATGCGCTTTTCAAGGAAGCGTGCATGAAAATAGAAGCATTGAAGCTTCAGCACAGCGAGATGTTTGTCTCTTAGCTAGATAGTATAGGGTTCAAACCCTACTTTACACCCCGGACCTCTTTGGGCAAGTGCATAACAATCTTCTGCAATGACGGTACCGATTTTAGGGTAACCGCCGATGGTCTGACGTTCTTTAAGCAGTATGATGGGCTGTCCGTCTTTAGGGATCTGTATCGCACCAAAAGCGATCCCTTCTGAGATAAGGTTTTCACGTGTTGGACACACCTTCTCTCCGGTAAGTCTATACCCCATACGGTCACTTTGCAGGGTGATCTCATAGGTACTGTTAAAAAACTTCTCTTTCTCTTTGTCGTTAAAAAGTCTGTGCTGATACCCAAGCATCACACGAAGTATAAGAGGGGTATCATAGTTGGGAATATATGCTGTTTTAGTCCTTGAAATAAGGGTTTCTGTGCTTTCTTGGTAAGTAATATAATCTCCTGCTTTGAGTTTCTCTCCTAGACCCTCTTTGATCGTTGTAGAGAAGCTTCCTAGATGGCGTGGTGTATCAAAGCCGTCTTTGACGGCAAGGTAGGCACGTTGTCCTGTTATACGCTTGCTGAAGTATAGTATATCTCCCGTTTGTATAGCATAACTTTGCCATGGCTCTTTGTATGTTCCATTGATCTCCAACCCGAGGTCGGCACCCGTAATTGCGATAGTGGTCGGTTTGGTCGCTTCAAGTTTAAGTCCTGTCATGACTTCGATCGCATTGGCATCACTATTGCCCAGCAATTTTTGTGCCCAATGGTAGGCATAGGTGTCCAGTGCTCCGGAACTACAGTGTCCAAGGTGTGCTACACCTTTACGTCCTTCATCTTGTATGGTGCTGAAAACGCCGCCGTGAATTACTTTGAATGCCATCTATATCCTTATGAACTCTACACTGTCGCCAATACTGAAAGATCCAAAGTCGTCAAAATCAGTATGTCCTATAATATTCCAGCCACCTGGACTTTGCTGTGGATAGACAGCAGTCTGTTTATCAGCGATAGCTACTGCCCCTTTAGGTACCTTTGCTCTAGGGGTAGAGCGTCTGGGGGTAAAGAGTTCTGCCGGAAGTGTACCCAAGTAGGCAAAGCCCACCATGAAACCGATCGCATAGACTCTATAGAGAGTACTGCTGTGCAAGTGTATCACCTCTTCGATACTTAAATTGTGATATTTGGCAACAGATGCCAGATCTTCTCCTTTGGAGTAGTCAGTGGGTATCTGGATATGTTTGTGCCCAGTGGTAGTGTTTGGGGAAGCCTCTTTGAGCATTGTTTTGATCACTTTTTCCAAACTCAGATGGGAGTGCAGTGCGGTATCGTACTCTATGAGCAATGAAGTGTATGAGGGTGTGACATCAATAATCCCCTCTATTTCCCGCATCAGATGAAACGTGTGTTGTACCTGGGTTAAGATCTCTGGAGAGATGGAGTCTTTAAAGTAAAGTATAGAAGCATTGAGACTGACCGGCTCAAAGTGCATGATTGAGTCCATGAAGTGCTTTGATGATAGAGAGTGCTTCTTTGTTGTCGCCATGTACACAAATTGTATCGGCGTTAAGATGCAGTATTTCACCTTCTATGCTTTTTAGGGTCTTGGAGGCAGTCAGACTCTTTACGCGTTCTACTATTTCTTCAACATCATGTAGGACGGCACCTTCACTGGAACGAGGGACAAGTGACCCTTCTTTGGTATAGGCCCTGTCTGCAAATGCTTCAAAAAGCAAAGAGACACCAAAATCATCCGCGATACTTTGATAATACGGATTCTTCCCACTTGCAAGGATCATCAGTTTGAGTGAAGTGTCATACTTTTGAATGGCTTTGAGAATGGCTTTGAAGGTTATCTCATCTCGCATCATCGTGTTGTAGAGCGCACCATGGGGTTTCACGTAGTGCACTTTTGTATCGTGTACCTGACAGATGGTGTCCAGTGCCCCTATCTGGTAGAGTATCATCGCTTCGATCTCTTCTGCAGAGCACTGCATATCACGTCTGCCAAAACCTACCAGATCAGGATAAGCTGGATGTGCCCCGATAGCTACACCGTGCTGTACAGCAAGTGCAACACTTTTGCTCATAGTGAGAGGATCACCGGCATGAAAACCGCATGCAAGATTCGCCATATCTATATAGGGCATGATATGCTCATCAAGCCCCATCTGATAGATACCAAATCCTTCGCCCATGTCACAGTTTAGTTGCAATCTCATCTTCACCTCTTAAGCAATATTATAATATATAGAAACATAAAAGGGAGATTTTGTACTATAATCTCCTAATAAAAAATGAGGTGCTTTTATGTTCTGGTATCATGCAACAACTAAACACTCCTATAACTCTGTACGTACCAATCCTAACCGTTTGGCATGGGAAGATCAGCCAAGTACCTATAAGAATTATCCAAAAAGCTACGAGAAAAGCAGATTGGATCTAGAGAATAAAGAGGATCATTTCCTCTACCATATCGCTGGGCTGACAGCCAAGAAAAGCTACCCAAGTGGAGAATACTATCTTCGTATCAATCCAAGTGCAGGTGCACTATATCCCAATGAACTCTATTTTCAAGTGAGGGGTGTAGAGGGCAGAGAGGATGGTATATACCATTATGAGGTGAGCAGCGCTTCGGTTACACTGCTCAAAAAGATCGATGATCTAGAAGGGCTGGAACCTTATTTTGGCTATGAAACTGCCATGCAAGGGTATCTCTTTTTAGTATCAGCCATTTATTATCGATCCTCCTGGAAATACAAGAACCGTGCGTTACGATACTGTTTACTGGATGCAGGGCATTTGCTTGGATCTATAGAAGCAGCAGCGCTTTTAAGAGAAGAACATGTACAGATGAATTATATCATTCAAAGAGAAAAGCTCAATCGTATGTTCGGTTTTGAAGGCAGAGAGTGGTTTATTTCAGGCGCAACCATGGCCACACCAATATCACAAATGAAGGTAGAAGCCGTAGAGTTTGAACTTCCCTATGTGGATGGAAGCAGAACTTTTGAAGCCAATCCTATCATCGAACAGGCCTATAGCGAGACCATGCAGCTTCAATCATGTAAAAGTGAAGAGAATTTCCCAAGTTTCAACTATCTAATTGACAAACTTCAGGAGACCATCTTTTCAAGAAGATCTCAACGGGGTTTCAATGAAGGGGCTATCACAAAAGGACAATTCAATTACATTATGGATCTGATACATCAGCCTATACCCAGTGACTGTGATGAGGATGTATCTATCTACATTGTGGTAAACAGGGTGCTTGATATGCCATTGGGGCTCTATAGAGAGGGGAGATATATCAAGTATGGTGATTTCGCCAGACAGGCAGGGTATTTGAGTCTAGAGCAGTATAGTCTTTCCATGCAGGGAGCAGTTGTCTTTTTTCTCACTTCCAAAGCAAAAAACTATCAGGCACTTTACCAAAAGGCAGGGATTATAGGTCATAGACTCTATATCGCGGCACAATATCTGGATATTGGATGTTCAGGTATCGGTGCGTATTATGATGATGAGGTCAATGTGTTTGTGGAAAATGATGAGATGGTACTGTATACCTTGGCCATAGGGAAATAACCTAGTTTTTAAACCGGTACTCTAGATCCTCTAAGTGTTTGCGTAGCTGCTCAGGGATGTCTCCTTGAAACTCGAGCGTATTCTCTTTTACGGTTCCTCCTGTGCCCAGCTTCTTTTTGAGTATCTTAACAAGTTCTTGCAATTGACTCTTTTCTAGATGAAACGGTTTTACGATGGTGACCACTTTGCCCCTTCGCTTCTCTTTAGCAAAATGAAGTTGATGTTGATTGGGTACTTTTACTTCTATCGTATTGGGTTTTGGTTTTTCTTTATTATCAGAAGACCACCCCTCTTCAAAGTGTGCACCCATTTCAAATAGATTCTTTTTCATGTTCTCTGCCTAGCTATATTGTGTATCAAAAAGTATACCAAGTATCACCATTAGAAATAAAAGAACAATGAATATTTTATAGAGTACATCATCACTGGGTAATTTCATCACTACTCCTTTGATTTTCTTATTATATAAGCCATACACTTTAGTAGCCTTAAAATACTTTAGTTATACTCCGATGACGAAAGAAAGTCTATAAAGTATCATCATAATGAAGGAGTTTGGATGCAGGCGCAAGTGAGAGAAAAAAATCGATGGTTTATCGTACTGGCAGCTATAGGAATACATATATGTATAGGATCAGTGTATGCTTGGAGTGTATATGTAAACCCTATACAAGCTGCAATGCAATGGACACTTACTGATGTAACAATCACTTTTTCCATTGCCATATTTTTCCTGGGATTGTCTGCAGCCCTTTTGGGAAAGTTTGTTGAGGAGAAAGGACCTAGGGTTGCTGCGACTCTTGCAGCCGTCCTGTTTGGATTTGGAACCATGGGTTCTGGTGTAGCGATCATGTTGGAGTCAAAGATACTGCTCTATCTTACTTATGGTGTACTCGGGGGAGCAGGGTTAGGGATCGGGTATATCTCCCCTGTCTCCACTTTGGTCAAGTGGTTCCCGGACAGACGTGGTATGGCAACGGGACTTGCTATTATGGGATTTGGATTTGCTTCAGCTATCTCGGGACCAGCAATCAAGATACTCATTGATGCAGTAGGGATCTCTTCGACTTTTTATATTTTGGGTGCGATATATTTTGTAGTGATGTTTGTTTCAGCACAAAATCTCTCTACGCCGCCTGAGGGGTATATGCCTGAGCGTTTCTCAAAGGCGATTGCAGAAGGAAGAAAGAAGATCAAAGAGGATTTAGCATCCCTTACGAGAGAAGAAGCAATCAAGACAGGAAGATTTTACGGCTTATGGATCATGCTCTTTATCAATGTTACGTGTGGTATCGCTATTATTTCAGTGGCATCTCCTCTATTGCAGGAAGTTGTAGGTATCTCTGCACTGGCAGCAGCTTCTGCAGTAGGGTTGATGGGTATTTTCAATGGATCAGGTAGGATCATATGGGCAAGTATCTCTGATTATTTGACACGCCCTGTGGTATTTGCACTTTTCTTTGCTACACAGATCCTTGCATTTTATTTTTTGACTACGGTGACAAGTATTTTGCTCTTCCAGGTACTAGTCTACTACATTATGACCTGTTATGGGGGTGCTTTTGCTTCTATCCCTGCATACATTGGTGATATATTCGGTACCAAACAACTAGGTGCGATACACGGGTATATTTTAACAGCCTGGGCATTGGCAGGGCTTGTTGGCCCTATCATCATTGCCTATGTAAAAGATGTTACGGGGAGCTATGTAGGTACTCTTTATGTGTTTGTAGGCCTTTTCTTCGTGGCGCTTATCACCTCTATTTTAATGATGGTAAATATCAAAAAAGTAAGAGTAAGAAATCAAGAAGCGTAAGAGCTATCCGATCACATAAGTGATCTCAGTCTTATTCTTCTTTGTTTGTATCTCATGGATATTCAGCCCCTTTATGGGAAGCTGCATGAAATCTTTTATGGTATGGATACCAGATTTGGCAATTTCACGTAAGACAATACCTCTATAGGCCTTTGCCCAGTGACTGACCACCTTGCCATCCTTAAGGAACTTGAGTGTGGTATAAGGTTTGGTCGGTGTATAGAACTTATCATAAAAACCTGCACGCAGGTCCAGTATCTCATCACCTGCCAGATATGCTTCCATAAGTTTTGCGGAGTGTTCATGATAAAATTTTTCAACTTTGATATCTCCGACTGCTTCACCTTGTTTGAGTCTGTACTCGGGGATAAGGTCTGATGCGCGTATCGGACCAAAAAGATTGGAGAAGAGGAAGACATTACTGTCTATGTACTGTTGTGCTTTTTCATCCAGCGATCCGTAATCAAGATGATCAAATGCCACACCTGTATACCTTTGTATGGCTTTCATAGTAAGCTGGTGGATGATGTCCTTTTTATGCATAAGAATATCCGCCTCTTTTTTGAGACCGAACATTTTAGAGAGAGCAGCCATATCACCTTTTTGTAGTACATTAATATATGTATGTAAAAGTTTGGTTCTATAGGGAAGAAGTTCTTCAAAAAGCAAATCTTCTAAACGGAATGAGAGATCTCCTCCCGATTTCTTTGTTTCACTTGGTGCCAGTAGTATTTTCATTTCTGTAGCCTGAAGCCTTTATTTTAATTGGATGTATTCTATAGAAATTACCTAAAAAAGAGAAATTTTTATAAATTTATTAAAAACCCTTGACATTAAAAACTTTTTTTCCTATAATTCCCGTCCATTTTAAGTGTAACAGCTTTTAATGATGGTGCTGGTGTAGCTCAGTTGGCTAGAGCAGCTGATTTGTAATCAGCAGGTCGGGGGTTCGAGTCCCTTCACCAGCTCCATGAAAAAAATATAATTATCAGTGTTTGACCAGTAATGATTTTAACATTTAGGTGAGTTACTCAAGCGGCCAACGAGGGCAGACTGTAAATCTGCTGACTATGTCTTCGAAGGTTCGAATCCTTCACTCACCACCATATGTAAAATCGCATAAAAGATGCGGGCGTAGCTCAGTGGCTAGAGTTCCTGCCTTCCAAGCAGGCTGTCGAGGGTTCGAATCCCTTCGCCCGCTCCATAAACTGGGAGCTGTGTGAATTATGTATTTAACAAACTAATACCTTCACATACAAAAGCTTTCCTATTTTATTCATTTATGATGTTAAAACACAAATAGTAATTATATACGATTGAGTTGCCCATATGGCTCAGGGGTAGAGCACTTCCTTGGTAAGGAAGAGGTCGCGAGTTCAAGTCTCGCTATGGGCTCCACCCTCCATGATAGTATGGACAAAAGTATTACAGGTTTGTAATAGTTCTGTCCATATGGGTATGGGGTCTAAGATAATTTGGGTATAATACTGCCTTTAAAAACATTACGCTAGGAGAAAAGCATGGCTAAAGCAAAATTTGAACGAACAAAACCGCATGTTAACATCGGTACTATCGGTCACGTTGACCACGGTAAAACTACATTGACTGCTGCAATTACAATGTGTTTAGGACTTAAAACTGGTGGAGCAACAATGGATTATGACCAAATCGACAACGCTCCAGAAGAGAGAGAAAGAGGAATCACGATCGCTACTTCTCACGTAGAGTATGAAACTGAGAAGAGACACTATGCTCACGTTGACTGTCCAGGTCACGCTGACTACGTTAAAAACATGATTACTGGTGCGGCTCAAATGGACGGTGCGATCCTAGTTATCGCTGCGACTGATGGTCCAATGGCACAAACTAGAGAGCACATCCTTCTTTCTAAGCAAGTAGGTGTTCCATATATCGTTGTATTCTTGAACAAAGAAGACCAACTTGATGATGAAGATAAAGAAGAGATGCTAGAGCTTGTAGAGATGGAAGTACGTGAACTTCTTTCTGAGTATGATTTCCCAGGTGACGATACTCCAATCATCGCTGGTTCTGCATTCCAAGCACTTCAGGAAGCAAAATCTGGTACAGCTGGTGAGTGGTCAGAGAAGATCTATGCACTTATGGACGCAGTAGATGAGTATATCCCAGAGCCAATCAGAGAAACTGACAAAGATTTCCTAATGGCTATCGAAGATATCTTTACAATCCAAGGTCGTGGTACAGTTGTAACTGGTAAAGTTGAAAAAGGTAAAGTATGTGTTGGTAACGAAGTTGAGATCGTTGGTATCAAAGATACTAAGAAAACAACTGTTACTGGTGTTGAAATGTTCCGTAAAGAGATGGAGTGTGGTGAAGCTGGTGATAACTGTGGTGTTCTTATCCGTGGTATCGATAAAGAAGCTGTACAAAGAGGTATGGTTCTTTGTAAGCCAGGATCAATCACTCCTCATACTGCATTCGAAGCTGAGATCTATGTTCTTACTAAAGAGGAAGGTGGTAGACATACTCCATTCTTTAACAACTATAGACCACAGTTCTACGTTCGTACAACAGACGTAACAGGTTCAGTTCAACTTCAAGAAGGTACTGAGATGGTTATGCCAGGGGACAACGTTAAGATCAATGTTGAACTTATCGCTCCAATCGCACTTGATGAAGGTACTAAGTTCGCTATCCGTGAGGGTGGTAGAACTGTTGGTGCGGGTGTTGTTTCTAAGATTATTGCTTAAGAACACACTGCAGGAGGCTTGCCTCTTGCGCACTTATCATAGGAGATAACAATGAGAGAAACAGTTCACTTAGGTTGTGAAAAATGTACTAGACGTAATTATCACAGCACTAAAAATAAGAAAACGACAACAGAGAAACTTGCTCTTAAAAAATATTGTAAATGGTGTAAATGCCATACAGTACATAAAGAGATGAAACTCTAATCGAAGACTTTTATACTATCGGGCTTTTGCCCAATGGTATTATTTTAGGCCAATAGCTCCAATGGTAGAGCATCGGTCTCCAAAACCGAGTGATGGGGGTTCGAGTCCCTCTTGGCCTGCCACAATAATAAGGTATATAGAATGGGAAAATTTTCAACATTTATAGCACACGCGAGAGCGGAGATTCATAAAGTAATATTTCCAACAAAAGTACAAGTAAGACAAGCATTTTTCGCAGTTGTTCTAGTAGTAACTGTAATATCAATATTTTTAGCATTGGTTGACCTTTTAATGTCAACAATCGTATCATCAGTTTTATAGGATAGACAATGGCTTATCAATGGTATGCAATTCAAACATATTCGGGTTCTGAACAGGCTGTCAAAAGAGCAATTGAACAACTTGTAAAAGATCATGGGATTGAAGAGAAACTTGAACGCGTAGTTGTTCCTACAGAAGAAGTGATCGAGGTTAAAAACGGCGAGAAAAAGATTACTGAGAGAACTTTATACTCAGGGTATGCTTTTGCACATATAGACCTGGATACTGATCTTTGGCATAAGATACAGTCTTTACCGAGAGTATCTAGATTTATCGGTGAACAAAAGACACCTACTGCTCTTAGTGAAGCAGATATCAAAGTGATTTTAGACAAGATGGAGAAAAAATCTGCACCGAAACCTAAAGTCGATTTTGAAACAGGCGAAATGGTACGTATCGTTGATGGTCCGTTCGCAAACTTTACTGGTATGGTAGAAGAGTATGATCTTGACCATGGCAAGTTAAAGTTGAATGTTTCAATCTTTGGTAGAAATACACCGGTTGAAATACTCTACACACAAGTAGAAAAAATTATATAAGACGTAACAGTCAAATCAAGCAAAGGAAGAACAGATGGCAAAAAAAATTGCTTTTAAGTTTAAAATGATGATCCCCGCTGGGGCAGCAAACCCATCACCTCCAGTAGGTCCAGCACTAGGACAGCGTGGTGTAAACATTATGGAGTTTTGTAAAGCTTTTAATGAGAAAACAAAAGATAAATCAGGATTTACTATCCCTGTGATCGTAACTGTTTATGCGGATAAGAGTTTTACATTTGAATTAAAACAGCCACCGGCAAGTGATCTTATCAAGAAAGCAGCAGGTATTAAAAAAGGTACTGATAACCCGATCCTTAATCAAGTAGGGACTATCACAAGAGCAAAACTTGACGAAATCATTGATCAGAAAATTGCTGACCTTAACACAAATGACAGAGATATGGCTGCAAAGATCATTGCTGGTTCATGTAGAAGTATGGGTGTTAAAATCGTAGACTAAGTCTTTTAAAAGACAATCATAACCACATGATTTGAAAATGTGGGAGCATATAAAGCGGAGAAGAAAATGGCAAAAAAACCAAGTAAAAGAAGAGAAGCGCTACTTAAGCAAGTAGATGTGACTAAAACATATAGTGTTGATGAGGCAATGGGTACACTTAAAAACCTTAAATCAGCAAAATTTGATGAAACTGTAGAAGTTGCACTTAACCTAAATATCGACCCAAGACATGCAGACCAGATGATCAGAGGATCAGTTGTTCTTCCAAACGGTACGGGTAAAACAGTAAGAGTGGCAGTATTTGCAAAAGACGCTAAGGCAGATGAAGCTAAAGCAGCTGGTGCAGACATCGTAGGATCTAATGATCTTATCGAATCAATCCAAGCGGGTAACATCGATTTTGATATCGTTATTTCTACGCCGGACATGATGGGTGTTCTAGGTAAAGTAGCAAGAATCCTTGGACCAAAAGGTCTTATGCCAAACCCTAAGACTGGTACAGTAACAATGGATGTTGCTAAAGCAGTTGAGAACGCTAAAGGCGGACAGGTGAATTTCAGAGTAGATAAAAAAGGAAACATTCATGCAGGTATCGGTAAAGTTTCTTTCTCTGAAGACAAGATCAAAGAGAACTTAATCACTTTTGTAAAAACGATCAATAAAGCAAAACCTGCTTCTGCAAAAGGTAAATATATTACAAATGGTGCGATCTCACTTACTATGAGTCCATCAATCACATTGAATACTGCAGAGTTAATGGATCTTAAATAAGTCGTTAAGATTAGACTAGTATATGAGAAGGCCAAATGGCTTCTCATATGATAGCACTGTAAAGTATTTTCAGAAGACAACTATCTTATAGCTGTCTTTTGAGGAAACTCATAATCTTAGATCTAAGATAATAGGGGCGAAAGCTTAATTAATATATTTGAAAAAATATATGATCCGTAAATGGAACCCTTTTAGAGGTCGGAAGGAGAGAATAGATGACTAGAACTAGAAAAGAAGAGTTAGTTGCGCAGATGACAGCAGAGTTCAAAGACGCTGGTGCCATTATCGTTTGTGATTACAAAGGTATGACTGTTGAAAAGCTTGAAGTTGTAAGAAACCTTGCAAAAGCTGAAGATATTAAAGTACAGGTTGTAAAGAACAAACTGGCTGCGATCGCATTGCAAAATGCAGGTTGCGAAGCCGTTGATCTTAAAGACACGAACATCGTGATCTGGGGTGAAGCACAAGTTACACCTTGTAAGATCGCTGACAAAGCAGCATCTGATTTTAAAGATACTTTTTCAATCAAGACAGGTTTGATCCTGGGTGAAGTTGCTAGTTTGGAGACCATTAATGCAATGGCTAAACTTCCTACTAGAGATGAACTTCTTGGTATGCTCCTTAATGTTTGGAATGCACCAGTACAGAACTTCACAATCGGCTTGAATGCATTAGCAGCAAAAAAAGAAGAAGAGGCATAGAGTGGTGAGAGCCACGAGGCTCTTTTGATTTGAAATTGCAATGGCAATATTATGAATTAT
>DATCTA010000033.1:0-3809 GCA_036568165.1 Sulfurovum sp. | reverse complement strand
AGAGGTCGAAGTTGAAAATGGTCTCTTTAAAGCTGTCAATACCAAACCGGTGGATCTCTCAGCCATAGAAGGTACGATCATTAACTGTGCAAGTTCAAAAACAAGCTATGGGTCTCATTTGGGAGGAGAGGAGGATTATTCGCTCAACTCCATTTATGCTGATGTGGATTCTCCCTTTTATGTCAACTGTGCTTTGGATGGTACGGGGAATACGGTTCAAGGGTTAGCAGACTATTTTTGTTTATATGTTGACAGGATGCAGCAGTATCTTTTGGATGCAAATATCGACAAGAACTACGGTTACAATGGAGACAGCTTCTCACCTTATAACTACGGTTACATCGTGGAAGTACAGCCGCAAGAGGATGGCACGACCAAGAGTACAAAACACTATGTCACCGGTAAGTATACACCTGAATTGGCAGTTATGATGCCTGATGGCAAAACGATATATATGTCTGATGACGGTACGGCAAAAGGGTTTTGGAAATTTGTATCTGATACGAAGATCGATCGATTTCAGGAAAATTGGGAAGGTACGCTTTATGCAGCCAAAGTCTCTCAGATATCAGCTGAAAATGGAGGAAAATTCGATCTTACATGGATAGCGTTGGGTCATGCTTCAGATAGTGAGATCAAAGCGATGATCAAGCGTAAGATGAAACTGACAGATATCTTTGAGATCACACAACCAGATGAAAATGGCAAGTGTGTAACAGGAACAAAAGTTTATGAAGACAGCCAATTTGAATGTTTGACCTTGAAACCTGGTCAGGAAAAGGCAGCAGCATTTTTAGAGTCTCGCAAGTATGCCGCATATAAAGGTGCTACAGTCGAGTTTAGAAAAGAGGAGGGTTTGACATACGACAAAGAAAAAAACGTACTCTATGTAGCAATGAGTTCCATTGAAAAGAGTATGGAGGACAACTATAAAGGAAATGAACCCTCAAACCATATCAGACTTGAAAAGAATATTTGTGGTGGAGTGTATAAAGTCTCTTTAGATGAGCATTACAGCGGTACACAGATGGAAGCAATGGTTGTTGGTACGCCATTGAATGTCGGTGATAGATATGCTGATGAATATGGCTGTCATCCGGACAATATAGCAAATCCGGACAATATCACTTATATAGGGCATCATACACTGCTTATCAGTGAAGATTCAACGAACCATGTAAACAACATGACCTGGGCATACGATACAAGTACAGGGAACTTGACTAGAATTGCTTCACTTCCAATCGGTGCAGAGGTTACTGGTGTTGACACTGCTGTTGTGGAAGATAAAGGTATTTTACTTATCAATACACAACATCCTTTTATTGACAACCCAAAGGCAGCTGATGGTAGTACCCCTAACAGTGCGTTGATAGAAAATGCAAGTGATGAGCAGTTAAAAGCGACTATTGGATATTTTGATGGGCTTCCAGCACATATTTTTGAGTAGTTCTTTAGGTACTGTGGGGCCAAATAGCATTTTTTTGACACTGGTCTTGTTATTTACAGGGTGTACTCAAGAGACCAAAAGTGGTACATCTTCGACAAATGAGTACATAAAGAAGTTAGAAGGTGAGAATAACATAAGTTATACGAAGATCGTCAATACAAGAGGTTCTTACATTACACCTATGTGTTACACTAAAACAAAGGATGAAACATCAAACATCATTTCTAACCCCTGCTACAGTTGTCATACCAAAGGCAGGATCCCCAATTATTACAATGATGCTAATTTGCAGATGGAGTATAATTTTCCTGCAGAAGTGATGAAAAATCCTTTCATTAATCTATTTAAAGATCGAAGTACTCTAGTTGCATCAATGCGTGATAGTGATATATTGCGTTATCTGAGAAGATCAAATTATCTTGACGATAAAGGAGAGATACTGCCTGCCTTGGATCTTCCTGGAGATTGGAAAGGGTACAGACCTGATTGTTATTTCCATTTTGATGAGGAGGGATTTGACATTGACACAAAAGGTAATTATACGGGCTGGAGAGCCTTTAGGTACTATCCATTTTTAGGTACTTTCTGGCCTACGAACGGTTCAACTGATGATGTTGTCATACGGTTAGACCCTCTGTTTACACTGGATGAAAATAATAGATTCAGTAAAGAGATATATACACTGAACCTTGCTATCGTAGAAGTACTGATAAAGCAAAGAGATATAGCACTTTCTTCAGCTATGGATGAAAAGCGTTACGGTGTTGATCTTAATGGCAATGGTGTTATAGATACGGCGTTATCTGTCTCTACTTCTGTCAATAGTTATGTAGGTTTGGCAAAGCGATATCTTCAAGAAAATAAAGTACATCTGGCACTGGGTCTTTATCCCGAAAATACAGAATTCTTACATTCTGTAAGATATATAGACTGGGATGATGATAAAGATCAGATAGCACTTTCTGCACGAATGAAAGAACTTCGCTATGCGAAAAAATATGCCTGGAAACGGTATGGACAGATAGAAAGGGCAGCACAATCAGAACTTTGGGAATCAGTGGCACTTGACAGTTCTGAGGCACAGATAGCTCTTTTCAAAGGGAACTTTGAAGAGGGTATAAGAAATGAAACAGGATGGGTTTACCAGGGGTTTATAGAAAACAAAAAAGGAAGACTCAGGCCCCAGACACATGAAGAGACCATTTCATGTATGGGATGTCATGCTCATCTTGGAGCAACAACAGACTCAACATTTGCCTTTGCCCGTAAATTCGATGGTGTCCATAAAGATCAAAAAGAGTACGGCTGGGGGCATTGGAGCCCAAAAGGGCTCAATGGGGTAAAAGAGCCAAGGGTCACCTATATGAACCATGGAATGCAGTATGAATACAGCTTTTACCTACACCATAACCACTCTGCAAATGAATTCAGGAATAATGATGAGGTGCAAAAGAAGTTTTTTGATGATAATGGAACTATAAAACAAGATATGCTCCAATCTCTGCATCATGATATTTCGTTGCTTCTTTATCCTTCTAAAGAGCGTGCTATGGCATTAAATAAAGGGTATAAAACTATAGTGGAAGAACAGAGTTTCATCTATGGAAGAGATACACATGTCATGCCTATGAAAAATGTTCATAAAGAGATAAAAAAGGGTGAGTTGACAGGGGTAAAAGAGCCTATTATAAACGATTGATAGATTAAAGAGAGATGGAAGGGTCTCTCTTTAAAAGGGGAATAAATCTTGGTTATTAATCCATCTGCTTTCTAAGGAAAGTTGGTACATCCAGGATGTCTTCATTGTCACCGTTGTAACCACCAACAACCATTCTGCTTTTTAGTGTGTTGATATCACAAGTGTTTGCACTTAAAAGTGTCTTTTGCTTTGTGATGGTTGGTTCAGGAACAGCATTTTTATCTTCAAATCCTGTTGCAACGATAGTGATTCTTACTTCGTCAATAGCCATGTTAGGATTTGTTGTTGTTCCAAAGATCACAGATGCATCTTCATCTGCACTCTCTTCAACGATACTCATCGCTTCACCGATCTCCATGATTGGATAATCAGGGTGAATGTCAAAGTGTACAAGTACACCCATTGCCCCATCGATAGAGATATTATCAAGCAATGGAGACTCGATCGCTGCTTTTGCTGCATCATATGCTGCATTTTTACCTGTAGAGTATCCAGCACCCATAAGTGCAAGACCTCTGTGACTCATAACCGTTTTTACATCGGCAAAGTCAAGGTTGATATCATTGTCACCATGAGAGAGGATCACTTTAGAGATCCCACCGACAGCTTGTGCAAGAATGTCATCTACCATTCTGAAGCTCTCTTTGATACCAAGATCTT
>DATCTA010000032.1:0-2653 GCA_036568165.1 Sulfurovum sp. | reverse complement strand
ATGAGACCTTTACAATATTGATCATTATAATTTTATGAAATATTAACTATTAGATAGTTAAATAACAAAATCTTATCTCCATTCTTTTTTTTAACAAAAGAGTATCAAATACCGTAAAATAGGGCTTTTTAGGATTATTTTATCTTTTTTTAAGAATTAGTTGTGATATAATGACTACATCTTAAAAATAAGGAAGTAAGAATGACAAAAGCAGAATTCGTGGAATTGGTACAGAAGAATGGTGGGTTTGAAAGTAAAGCAGCAGCTGAGAGAGCGGTAAAAGCATTTATCACTTCAGTAACTGAAGCACTTGTTAAAAAAGACACTGTATCATTGGTAGGTTTCGGAACTTTCTCTACAGTAGAAGTTGCTAAAAAAAGCGGTAAAGTACCAGGAACTAACAAAACTTATACAAAAGCAGCACATACTGCACCTAAGTTTAAAATCGGTAAAACACTTAAAGACGCTGTAGCAGGTAAATAAGTCTATACCCATACCTACTACTGTATGTAGTAGGTATTTCTTCATTTTCTTTTCATTCAAATTTTAAATCACCCTGTAACCATCCCTAAGATATACTACGATTTATATTTTATCGAAGGATTTTTATGCAACTTCAAAATACGATATGTCTAGGTGTGGCAGGAAATTTTGCGCATCATTTGGAGCAAGCAGGTGAGCTGAAAGACTTTGAAAATGTCATCACGGCTGAGCCTGATGCGCCCAAAGGCATTTTTCCTTTTTATCTTCCCGGATCAGACTCATTTCTAGGGGTATACTCGATAGGTACAGATACTTTGATGCTTCCTGATTATGAAGCCAATGCCCAAGTAGAACCTGAAATCGGGGTACTCTTTGACATCGTATATGATGATCAAAAAAAAGTGACTGATCTGATCGCATTACAATTTACCACTTTTAATGACTGTACTATCCGCAAAGAGGGTGCAAAAAAGATCTCTGAGAAAAAGTCATGGGGACCGAATTCTAAAGGTATAGGTGATAAATGGATAGCTATAGACAAATTTGAAGAGGGCGGGGTGATGGACAATTACCATCTGTGTTCTTATGTAAAGCGTGACGGGATAGTACATCCCTATGGAGTAGATGCACCGCTGCTTGGTTACTCTTATTTCTATACAAAGCTTAAAATGTGGCTTATTGATAAAATGAACAATCAAGAAGATTTTGGACCATTAGAAGATATTGCAGCACATCTGAAAATGACACAGTATCCAACAAAGGCACTTATATCTATAGGGGCTACTGCCTATGCCGAATTTGGCGAAAAGAATTACCTGAAAAAAGGTGATGAAGTCTATGTCATTGCGTATGACCATCGTACTGAAGATTCCAGTATTGAACCTTCAGCACAAAAGGTCATATTACATCAAAAAGTGATCTCATAGTTTAAAAAGTATTAAACTTATCGCCATAACGAGCATACCCATCACAACTCCAAAGATAGTGGTGTGGTCGTTACCATAGACTCTGGCCGCGGGAAGCAACTCATCAAATGATATATAGACCATGATACCTGCTACTACACCAAATGTGATACCCAGTGTCAACTCTCCCATGATCGGTGCCAAGAGTAAAAATCCGATCACTGCACCAACAGGTTCAGCTAAACCAGAACCAAGCGCATAAAGAAATGCTTTTATGCGATTTCCGGTTGCATGATAGACTGGTAGTGCTACGGCCAGACCTTCTGGTATATTGTGGATCGCTATCGCCATGGCGATAGCGATCCCCGTGGTCATATTGTCAAGTGCCGAGATGAAGGTTGCAAATCCCTCCGGAAAATTATGCAGAGCAATGGCGATCGCAGTAAAAAGACCCATACGAGATAACGGAGCTCTATGTTCCTTCAGAGAATAGGTATCATCTGCATCGATACTGTTTTCGATATCTAGGGTATGGTGTGGATTGATATTGTCAGGGATGGATTGATCAATGATAAATGCAATAGCAATGCCAAGAAAAAATGTAACAAGCCCCAGACTTTCACCTGGAATATCTCCAAATTTCACAGAAAAAGCATCCTGTGACTTCACGAGGATCTCTACAAATGCAACATAGATCATTACTCCAGCAGAAAAACCCAGTCCGACGGATAAGAATTTTGTATTTTTTGCACCGCCCCAAAAAGCGATAAGTGCACCTAAGGCTGTAGATAGACCTGCAAATAAGGTCAAAAAGAACGCTGGCAACATCTGTGAAAATGTAAATGTTTCCATCTCTTTACTCCAAAATTCTAAGAGATCTGGTTTATGATACTCTTTGAAGTATACTTTTCCCACAACAAGAGTGGGAAAGTGTTAGGTGGCATTTTTATCTAAATCTTTTAAAATTCAAGAAGAATGGCTTAGTAAAGATGCTCACGTTTGAAATACTCTTGTCCTACTTTACATAATGGACAGGCTTTTGGTGCTTTCTTGCCTCTATGCACATGTCCACACACTTCACATACCCAGTACTCTTCATCATCACTCTCAAAGAACCCGTCTTCGATCATAGCCTGTTTGAGTGCATCATATTCTCTTTCATGCTCTACTTCCACTTTTGCAATGGCAGTGAAAAGACGTGCAAGCTCTTTATGCCCTTCTTCTACAGCTATAGCAGCGAAATTAGGGTACATTTCAGTATGCTC
>DATCTA010000031.1:0-5253 GCA_036568165.1 Sulfurovum sp. | reverse complement strand
AATACGTTTCAATGTACCTATTGCGATTTCAATGGTGTGGCTAAGCAATCCCATTACTATGCCTCCTATGTATTACATGGAATACCTTACAGGTAATTTTCTCCTGGGTCGTGAAGGACTGGACAACATAGAGCTGACAATGGCATGGTTCACTGAACATTTTGATGACATACTTGTACCGCTCTATGTAGGTACTGCATTTTACTCAACTGTAGTCACAGGTATCATTTATCTCGCACTCAATAAACTTTGGATGAATTCGGTCCATATCGAAAAAGAAGAACGTAAACGCAGAAAAATCAAAAAGAAATCAAAGAAAAATCATAATACTCACGAAGTTTAACACTCACTTAACATCTCTATGCAACAATAACACTGTAGATATAACCCAATGTATGGTTCTTGAAATACCCCCTTTTCAAAGGCCATACTCTACACTCACATTCATTATACACTCCCATCATCTCCTTGTAAACCAATTATTAACCAAACTGTTCTATGATAACAAAAAAAGAACATAAACGATGTATAAAAAACTAGCCCTTACCTTTCTTCTTCTTGGCACCTTTTCCACACTCCAGGCAGAGTATATACTCAAAGAGAGTTTCCGTTCCAAAAGCAGGATAGACCATCTTCCAAAAAACAAAGTTGCCGATATGAAAAATATCCCGCAGGATCCTGCATATTATGCTGATCAGATCAAACCTTTTTCTAAAAGTGAACAACAACAACTTGATCAAAAATTTAATGAAAAATACTTTAAACCATGGGACTTGACTTATTTAGATATTCCTAAAGAAGACTTTGGGTGGGAGATCAGATTCGTCACTAAAAAGCCTATTTACAGGTCAAAAGGTTCTATCATACGGCCATCTGTCTACAATCAGTGGATAAACAATGCAGACTATGAGAATATTGATACTAAAAAATATAAAGCTATAACCATTCGTCATACTGATGTCAAGGCACTTCCTACATCATCTGCGTATTACAGAGATCCTAGAAAGACAGGTGAAGGCTTTCCTTTTGACTACAATCAGAACTCTTCTCTTCACATTAACGTCCCGCTGTATATCTCTCATTTTTCAAAAGACAAAAAATGGGCATTTGTAAGAGCATCATACTCTTTTGGATGGGTCAAGACCTCAGATCTGGCCCTAGTGAGTTCTGACTTCATCAAAACATTCAAGAACGGTAACTATGCCATGGCCATCAAAGATGATCTCAGACTCTATAAAAGCAGTAAAGATATTACCCTGGTTAAAGTCGGGGCCCTCTTCCCTATGACTGAAGATCAAAAATACCTTGTTGCATCCAGGGACTCCAAAGGCAGAGCGCATATAGAAAAAGTAAAAGTTTCTAGTAATGATATCATTGCGAAGAAGCCGCTGCCTTTTACAGCAAAAAACGTTGGAATGCTGGCAAAAGAGTTTTATGGCGAACCTTATGGATGGGGCGGAAGCTACGAATGCCGTGACTGTTCTGCAACTACTAGGGATTTCTTGGGTGCGTTTGGTATCTTTCTGCGTCGAAACTCAAGCAAACAGGCTTTGGATGGCAATGGTATTTCAATAGCGGGTCTTCCTAAATCTCAAAAGAAGAAAAAGATCATCAAGGATGCACATCCGTTCAGATCTTTGCTCTATGTTCCAGGACACGTCGTACTTTATCTTGGAGAATACAAAGGTGAGCCGGTCATCATGCATACCTATTGGGGAATACGTAAAAAAGACAGTACGAAACTCATTACTGCACGTACGATCATCAGCAGTACAGAACCCGGCAAAGAGCGTGCTGACATAAGAGAAGAGAGCAAGCTGATCAATACGCTGAAGACGATAGTGAATTTTTAACGCATTTTTGGATACACTCACGGCATGAGACCAAAAGAAAAGATAAAAATATTCACGACCACCATCAGCGCAGGGACACATAAAGGCAAAAAGATAGAGATACCCGATATCTTTACCACACGCAGTTCAAAATCCATTTTAAAAGAGTCCCTCTTCAATACCCTTCAGTTTGAAATCATCGACAAAAACTTTGTAGAGGTCTTTGCTGGCTCAGGATCCATAGGGCTTGAAGCACTCAGCCGAGGTGCGGGAGAGTGTTACTTCATGGAATACAATAAAACGGCTTTCAGGTGTCTGGAAAACAATGTAAGAAATATCGACCCGTCAAAATGCCATCTCTTTTATGGAGACAGTTTCGAAAAATTTGAAACAGTGTATGAAATGGTGAAAAAAAGCAAAGAAAAGACCTATTTTTATTTTGATCCTCCATTTTCTACACGAGATGGTATGGATGACGTATATGATAAAACCATCGCTCTCATTGAAAGCATTGAACCGGAAGTCGCAGAGCTGATCATCATAGAGCATATGACAAGCCTTGACATGCCTCAAGAGATAGGTGCATTTGAAGTCATGAAAGGTAAAAAATTTGGTCGCAGTACCATAACCTATTATAAACCAAAGGAGTAGCATGGCAAAGAACAAAAAAGAAGATCATATCGCCCTCTTCATTGACTGTGATAACATATCACACCGTTCTATCGAAGGTATCATCAATGAGCTGAGCAAATATGGTGTGGTCAACATACGTCATGCCTATGGTAACTGGACAAAAGACAACCTCAAGAACTGGGAAGAGAAACTTTTGGAATTTGCCATTAAACCTATACAGCAGTTTGACTATTCCAAAAATAAAAATGCCACCGATATTCTCATGACCATAGATGCCATAGATCTCCTTCATACGAAAGATATTGATGCCTTTGCCTTTGCAACAAGCGACTCGGACTTTACACCAGTGGTTATGCGTGTACAGGCTGAAGGGATCAAGGTCTATGGCTTTGGAGAGAAGAAAACACCTAAACCATTCATGGCCGCATGTTCACAATTCATCTTCACAGAAAAACTCATGATGAACTCTACGCATAGTGCTGAAAATGAAGATATATTACAAGCACCTGTGCGCAAGTCCGGAAAAGCGATGCGTTCAGATACATGGCTGGTGAATGTTCTCAGAACGGCAGTTGAACAGACCATGGATGAGAAAGGCTGGGCAAATCTGGCTGATGTAGGGCAATATATCAATAACTCCACCTCGTTCTCACCGATCAACTTTGGATATAAAAAGCTTAGCAACCTGATAGATGAAATAGACCTGTTTGATGTCTACGTAGATGAAGCCACGAAGCAGATGAGCATCAAGGACAGAAGATTTAACTAGACAGCCTTCTCTTTGGTCTCTTTTTCTTCTTTGGCGTCAGCCTCCACAAATTCTCCTGGGACTAGTCCTGCTTCGTGCAAGAACTGTGAAGGTTTATAATCTATTTTTTTGATTCTGTCATATTTTGCCAAAGAGAGATACAGTCTGTCTTTGGCACGCGTCACAGCAACATAGAACAAACGTCGCTCTTCTTCAATAGATGACATCATCTTTCTATTGGGGAATCTGCCATCCACAAGATCGATCACATAGACCTCAGGGAATTCCAATCCTTTACTTGCATGTACCGTAAGCAGGTTGACGCCCTCACCTTCACTCAGTTCCGTACCTCCAAGTACCATGGCATTCACAAAACGTACCAGCTCTTGATACTGCCTTGAGAGGTCGAACAAAAGATGTGCTTTTCGTTGTATACGCTCTTTGGCCTGTTTTTTCTTGTCTTGATCTACTTCACCGCTTTTAAGCCGACCTCTTTGTGTTGAAAGAAGTTCTATAATGCCGGAATAGAGCTTGGAAGCAATGATGGTTTTCAAGATATCGGATGGTTTTTGCACTCCCTGTAAAGAACGCATCAGCAGATAGAACTCTTTGAAGAACTCCATTCCTTCATTGCTCAGTTTGGGGTGCTTAAGGAGTGGATGGTTATAGAGTGAAGGCTCTAAGTTCATATGTTTGAACCTTGTGGCACTCCCTATCTCTTGATCATCATCAAAGAGTCCAAGCTGAACGTTTTTATTAGGATTAAGCTTAGGCAGGTCGAATATTTTTGGATGGAGTACGCCTTGCATGAAATGTCCATTTCCAAAATGTAAGAAACACTGAAAGAACTCTTTGGATAGTGCAGAACCTACGCCTCTTGCATACTCAAATATATGTATAAATGCCATCATATCTTTGGGATTGACCAGCAGTGCCAAAATATCCAGTAGAAACTTAATCTCTTTGGCATCAAAAAAACTGGTACCCCCTTTACGCTTACAAGGGATACCATACTCTCGAAGACTTGCTTCAACACCGTCTGCAGAAGAGTTGTTCCTAAAGATAACCGCTATCTGGTCATTGGGAACATGGGTACGCTTGATACCCTCAGCAATCGACTGGTACTGTTCAAAAAGATCATTGTACATCAATAGTTTGGGAGGATAGCTTTTCATAACGCGACCCACCTCTAGTTTTTTAGGATAGATACGCTCATTTCGCTCTATAACCCTATTGGCCAAAGAGAGAATAGGTGCTGTGGAACGGTAATTGGTTTTGAGCGTAAACACATTGGCATCAGGATAACGTTTTGAATAGGTTGCAATATTTTCGATATTGGCACCATTAAAAGCGTAAATGCTCTGGTCATAATCCCCCACACAAAAGAGTGATCTTGGTTTAAGCACGTCTATCAGTGCACTCTGCAGCGTATTGGTATCTTGATACTCATCTACAAGTATTTCATCAAAAAGGATACTGTTTTCTTCCAAATGAGCCTTCATCCGTAATAGAAGATCATTGAACGAAGCAAAACCATACCTGATCTTCTCTGCTTCAAACTCTTGTGTAATGTGCAGATAGATATCCATAATACTCTCGTGGTCAGGATATTTTTCAAGGAACCATGTATCAAACCCTTCCAAAGAGGCATTTTGATACAAAGAGTACATCTCATAAATATAGGTTGCCGAGAAAGGCTGAACAGAGAGGTTCATTCGTTCAAAATTATGTTTTTCATAGATACTTTTAAAAAGAGTTTTAAGTTCAGATGGCTGCTTTAGTGCGAGGTTCGGGTAAATCTCCTTGAGCCAACGGTAGCTTACTGCATGAAAAGTTCCTGATTCAATCTTGCTGACCACTTTCTTTGGGAAATAGCGTTCAAGACGTGCGATCATTTCTCCTGCTGCCTTGTTGGTAAATGTCAAAAGCAGGATCTTTGAGGGTTCGATTCCTTGATGCAAAAGGTGTGCTATACGTCCTACAATAGTAGAAGTCTTGCCTGTACCTGCACTTGCAATAATAAGGTTGTGCCCCAGAGGT